>CAZATW010000005.1:0-60116 GCA_964488185.1 uncultured Coprococcus sp.
CATCCAAGCTCACAGACATACTGAAAAATTTTTTGCTCCAACTCCTTGAAAGATATCAGCTTTTCTTCTACAATAGATTTCATCATACAGTCTCCTTTACGATTTTTCTAAGCAGATATCATCTTAAAGAAAAACTGTATGATTGGGAAGAGGTATTTTACTTCTTCCCTTTATTTTTGCCAATTAAAATTATACACTAACCTGTCCATCTTCAATTACTTGCGTAAATTTGATGGACGTATCTTATATCCCCACAGCTAAAGCAGGGGGTTTTACGACACATTGGATAAATATTAAATGCATGACAATAAAGATTTTCTACGCATCATTCGTTACCTTTTATCAATTTCAAGAAAATCATTAGTAATACTTTATTAATAAAATAAAAGAAAATTCAAATAATAATTACATTGAAAACTGGTATATAGGTGTAGTATAATGTGGATGTCAAAATATGGGAATAAGGCAGGAACAATATGGACAAAATAAATATGTCACTCGTACTCGGTATAGCACTCGCTGTTATATTCCTTGTACTTGTTATAATAACTGTAATCTATGTAAAAAAGAATAATGAAGAGAAAAGAAAGAAAGTTGTCGATACAACCAATCTTCTGAAAAATCCTGAGTCATCCATTTCCTCAAATGCAAATAAAGGATACTGGTTCAATAAGGATGATTTACGAGAAGCTGAGGATGCAGTTGCAAAGCTCCGCTACTATCATTATTTTGATACTATCGACGAATGTATCAAAGATTTAATTATAGAAATGTATGACTGCGGACTGGTGCGTACAGAGGAGATATTTACTACTGCATACGGTGATGACGCTCTTACACCTGACTCCATGATATTCCGAACTGATTTTGAGGAGGATGAAGAAATGGATTATGAGCTTCCTCCTGTCAGCGAAGATGCCCAGAAAAAGATATATGAAAAATGGACGAAATATGTCGAGTCTTTGTTTGAGATTATTGAGATTAACACATCCGACCGTAATGTGGCAACCATCAAAGATGCTCTTATGGTTTACGGTAGAAAGGATATATCCGTACTTCTTCATAGTCCGGAATAAAATGATGAAGCGAACTAAAATTGATTTTAACAGCATTAATAAATTAAATGAATACTTATCGAATTGCTCTATTCGTGATTGTGCCTTTTGTCTTGGCAACATTATACTATGGTCGGAATTTTACAGGACAGACTTTTCTATTATAGAGGATATGTTGGTATTTTTTACGGAAGAAGAAGGTCGGCCTTCTTCTTTTACTTTTCCCATTGGAACACAATGGGATTTTGAGAAGGATTTAGATAATCCTGCGTATCGGCAGGCCGCTAAAAAAGTATTTGATACAATATGTGATGACTTTAATCAACATGGCATACCAATCCGGCTTCACTCGGTCACGCCTGCAATATATGACCTTATATGTACATGGTATCCTAATCAATATACCTATACACCGGACAGGGCATCTTATGATTATATCTATACGGTAGAAAAGCTGTCCAAGCTTTCAGGAAGTAAACTGCATGGGAAACGAAATCATATCAACAGCTTTCTAAAGAAATATCCTGACTATGTCTATGAAGATATCAATTCATCCAATAGAAAGGATTGTCTTGAAGTTTTAAAGCTATGGATGTATAAGCATTATGATGCCGACAACGATATGATTGCAGAATATCAATATGAATACCAGATTATTGAAAATTCTCTTAAAAATATGGATAAGCTTAACATGAAAGGCGGACTTATCAAGCTGGGGGATAAACCCATTGCCTTTACGATAGGTGAACCGATATGCCATGATACCTATGATATTCATTTTGAGAAAGCTGACGATTCCATCCAGGGCGCATATCAGATGATAAACCGTGAATTTGTATCCAGAAGCCTTCTGGAATACACCTATGTAAACAGGGAAGAAGACCTTGGAATAGAAGGCTTAAGGAAATCAAAACTATCCTATTATCCCGATATCCTCTACGAAAAAGGCATCATTCAGCAGGCAAACAATTCAAGACTCGCTCGCCTATAGAGGCGGGAGTCATCTCCCATCTGATATAAAAGCAGATAGCCGTTATAATGTATATATTGTTTTACAAAGCGCAAGCGGTTCGCAAAACAATATATACATTATAGCGGCTTGCACCATTATTTGAATAATCCAAAAATTCATTGTAAATAAAACCATTTTGTTTTACAATATTACAGACGGCGTTCAGCCGTTTCCTACATACAAAGGATAACAGGAGGCCAATATGAAGGATAATTGTATAGTTGCACAATCAGGAGGACCGACAGTCGCAATAAATGCATCTCTTGCAGGTGTTATAGACGGTGTAAAAAAAAGTGATCAATATACCCGTGTATATGGTGCCATCCACGGTATACAGGGAGTACTGAACGATAATCTGATGGATTTGTCACTTATGGCATTATCCAAATTCCCCATGGTAAACACCTTAGAGCTCAGTCCTGCAATGTACTTAGGCTCATGCAGATACAAGCTCCCTGATTTTAGGGATGATACTGCCCCTTATGAAACCATTTTCAAACGATTTGATGAATATAAGATAGCCGCCTTCTTCTATATCGGCGGAAATGACTCTATGGATACAGTAAGCAAGCTGAATTCCTATGCCAAAGAAATCGGCTCTGATACCAAAATCATAGGGATACCCAAAACCATAGACAACGACCTTATGATAACCGACCACACTCCCGGCTTCGGCTCGGCAGCAAAATATGTTGCTTCTACCATGCTTGAGATAGCCCATGACACATATATTTATCAGATACCAAGTGTGGTTATCGTTGAAATAATGGGGCGTGATGCCGGCTGGCTGACAGCTTCTGCAAGTCTGGCAAGAACTGATTACAGTCCCGCTCCACATCTAATCTACCTTCCTGAAACAGCTTTTGACGAAGCACAATTTATACGGGATATCAGTGATAAATTAAACAGCTATCGAACTGTCATCGTTGCCGTATCGGAAGGAATCCGTGACAAGGATGGCAATTATATCAGTGCGACTACTGCCGCCGCAGACAAATTCGGACATATGCAGCTAAGTGGAACCGGCAAAGCACTTGAAATTCTGGTTAAGGAGAAGCTGAATATTAAAGTCCGTTCCATCGAGCTAAACGTACTTCAGCGATGCGCTGCCCATATAGCATCCAGAACAGACATCAATGAATCATTTGCATTAGGACAAGCCGCCGTAAAATATGCGTCAAAGGATATGACAGGCGTTATGGCATCCATAAAAAGAATATCCAATGACCCATATCAGTGGTGCATCGAGTCGACGGATGTAAATAATGTTGCAAATAAAGCAAAATCCGTTCCACTTGAATGGATAACAGAAAAAAAGAATGATGTAACTTCTGAAATGGAAGCATACCTAAGACCGCTTATTATCGGAGAAGTTTCTCTCCAATATAAGGATGGTCTTCCAATGTATCTTCCGGTAAATCATTTGCTATAAATTATCATCTGTTTCAAGTATTTGATACTATTTTTATTTTAGAGATTTGTATAACCAATCAGCATGGAATCAACTGCCATAGATGCTTCTCTGCCCTCTCTGATAGCCCAGACTACAAGAGACTGTCCCCTATGCATATCTCCTGCAACAAATACCTTTGGAACATTCGTAGCATATGAATTAGGACATGCTGTTTTTACATTGGTTCTCTCATTTAATTCTACGCCAAAGCTTTCAGCCACATAGGTCTGACAGCCAAGGAATCCGGCAGCAATCAGAACAACATCACATTCAATGATATACTCACTGTCAGGAATTTCGGACATATTCATACGACCTGTATTTTCATCCTTAATCCATTCCAGTTTCACACATTTTGCTGCTGTTACATTGCCATCTTGATCCTTAACAAACTCCTTAACGGTGGTCTCATAGATTCGTGGGTCCTGTCCATATACGGCTATTGCCTCCTGCTGACCATAATCTGTCTTGCAGACTCTAGGCCACTCCGGCCAAGGATTGTTCTCGGCTCTCTCATCAGGAAGCTTCGGCATCATCTCAAGCTGGGTTACATTTTGCGCCCCTTCTCTTACTGCCGTACCGACACAGTCATTTCCTGTGTCACCGCCACCAATAACGAGTACCTTTTTATCCTTGCAGCTTACAAACTGTTTGTCTGCAAAATCCGAATTCACAAGACTCCTGGTAGTCGTCTTGAGGAAATCCACCGCAAAATAGATTCCCTTTGCATCTCTTCCCGGCGCTTTGATATCTCTTGGATTAGAAGCACCACAGGCAAGAACAATCGCATCATATTCGCCTATCAGGTCTGCTGCCTTGACATATTTCTGCTCCTTATTCTTCAGATAACCTGTCATCGGGTCATCCTTTGCACAGTTTGGCTTTACAGTCTGTTTGCCTGTGGCAACCTCTGTATTTAATACAAATTTGATGCCACGTTTCTTCATATATTCAATTTTTCTGTCAATAACATGCTTTTCCAGCTTCATGTTCGGAATTCCATACATCAGCAGTCCGCCCGGTCTGTCACTTCTCTCATACACCGTAACCTCATGGCCTCTTAAGTTGAGCTGGTCTGCCGCTGCAAGTCCTGACGGACCTGAGCCGATAACGGCAACCTTCTTACCGGTATGACCTTTTGGCGGCTTATCATTTACATATCCCATTGCATATGCATTCTCAATAATAGCCATTTCATTTTCACGCACCGACACAGGCTCCCCGTTTATATTACAGGTACATGCCTTCTCACAGAGAGCAGGACATACACGACTTGTAAATTCAGGGAAATTGTTTGTCTTGCTCAGTCTCAAATATGCATGCTCCAGATTGTCGTTATATAGCAAGTCATTCCATTCCGGTATCAGATTGTTAAGCGGGCATCCCGATGCCATACCACCTATCATCATACCTGACTGGCAAAATGGAACACCACAATCCATACATCTGGCAGCCTGCAGCTTCTGCTCTTTGGCAGAAAGAGGTATATGGAATTCATTGAAATGATTGATTCTTTCCTTTGGCGCGATTTCTTTACTTGTCTTCCTTTCATAATCTAAAAATCCGGTTGGTTTTCCCATTGTTCTACCTCCTTAGCCCTTAACCTTATAAAATGCTTCTATAGCCGCCTGTTCACTGCTTAAGCCCTTTTCCTCTAATGCTACAATCGTATTCATCATCTTCTTGTAGTCCGTCGGAATAATCTTCTTGAACTTTGGAAGATACTCATGAAAGCTGTCAAGAATTCTCTTTCCAATCTCGGAATTCGTATAATTAACATGGTCCATAATAAGCTGCTTCAGTTCTCCTATTTCATACTTATCTGAAACTGCCTCAATAGAAATCATTTCTTTATTCAATCTCTTATACAGGTCATTTTCTATATCAAGTACATAAGCTATACCACCACTCATGCCTGCCGCAAAATTCTTGCCCGTTCTTCCTAAAACAACAACCTTACCGCCTGTCATATACTCACAACCGTGGTCGCCCACACCCTCAACAACTGCTGTCGCACCTGAATTTCTGACTGCAAATCGCTCTCCTGCCACACCGTTAATAAATGCCTTACCACTTGTGGCACCATAAAGGGCTACATTACCGATAATGATATTATCCTCATGCTTATATTTTACTGACCTTGGCGGATATACAATGAGCTTTCCACCGGACAGACCTTTACCAAAATAATCATTGCTGTCACCCACCAGCTCAAGTGTCAGCCCCTTCGGAACAAATGCACCAAAGCTCTGTCCGCCTGCACCGTTACATTTTACAAGATAGGTATCTTCCTCTAACGTCTCACCATACCGCTTTGTGATTTCTGAACCGAATATCGTTCCTACGGAACGGTCCGTATTGACCACATCAATTTCGATACTCTTTTTCTGCTTCTTAAGAAGAGATGGTCCCAGCTTCTTAAGGAGTATTCTCATATCTACAGTCTGCTCAAGCTCAAAATCGTATGGATGCTTTTCATGATATTTAATTTTATTCTGTGGCATATCAATATACGGATTCTTGATGATTCCATCAAGAATAACATTTCTGGCATCCGCTCTGTCACTGCTTACGATTAAATCGGAACGTCCTACCAGTTCATCTACCGTGCGAACACCCAGCCTGCTCATATATTCACGAAGCTCTTCGGCAATAAACAGCATAAAATTCTTTACATATTCCGGCTTGCCGGTAAAACGCTTACGAAGTTCAGGATTCTGTGTTGCTACACCTACAGGACAGGTATCCAGATTACATACTCTCATCATGACGCAGCCCATCGTTACAAGCGGCGCCGTTGCAAACCCAAATTCCTCCGCACCAAGCATAGCTGCTATAGCTACATCCCGACCTGTCATCAGCTTACCGTCCGTCTCCAAAATCACCTTATTTCTAAGGTCATTCATAATCAGTGTCTGATGTGTCTCGGCAAGACCAAGCTCCCAAGGAAGACCGGCATAATGAATGGAGTTGTTTGGTGCCGCACCTGTACCACCGTCATAGCCTGATATCAGAATAACCTGTGCACCGGCTTTTGCAACACCCGCTGCGATCGTACCGACACCAGCCTCCGATACCAGCTTAACCGATATTCTTGCATCTCTGTTTGCATTCTTGCAATCATAGATAAGCTGTGCCAAATCTTCAATCGAATAGATATCATGGTGCGGTGGTGGCGATATCAGACTTACACCCGGCGTTGAAAGTCTTGTCTTTGCTATCCAAGGATATACCTTTCCTCCCGGCAGATGTCCGCCTTCACCCGGCTTTGCTCCCTGCGCCATCTTAATCTGTATTTCCTTTGCACTGACTAAATATCTGGAGGTTACACCAAATCTTCCTGAAGCTACCTGCTTGATAGCCGAGCATCTGTTTTTGCCGTCCTTACCAACCGTAAGTCTGTCTATGGACTCTCCGCCCTCTCCTGAATTGGATTTTCCGCCTAATTCATTCATGGCTATCGCCATACATTCATGAGCCTCCTGTGATATTGAACCGTAGCTCATGGCACCTGTTTTAAATCTTTTTACAATTTCCGATGCAGGTTCCACCTCTTCAAGCGGCACAGGCTTTTCCGCATATTTGAAATCCATCAGGCCTCTTAAATGGAACGGTTTTTCCTCGTCATGCAAAGCGGCTGTATACTGCTTGAACATCTTATAATCTCCCCGCCTTGTAGACTGCTGCAACAGATGTATGGTCTGTGGATTGTAAAGATGTTCCTCCTTGCCGCTTCTGAACTTGTGGGCGCCAATACTGTTAAGGGCAAGGTTTGTATCAAGTCCAAGCGGGTCAAATGCTGACGAATGAAGGTCATCCACGGTTTTCTCCAGTTCCGCAATACCGGAACCGCCTACACGACTTACTGTATTTGTAAAATATTTGTCTACAACTTCCTTTGATAAACCGATACATTCAAATATCTGTGAGCCCATATAGGACTGAATCGTTGATACGCCCATTTTGGATGCAATCTTGACGATTCCATGACATATGGCATTATTATAATCATTTACGGCTGCTGTGAAGTCCTTATTCAGCAGATGGGAATCAACCATCTGTTTAATTGTTTCTATTGCCAGATATGGATTGACTGCACAGGCACCATAGCCAAGCAGTGTTGCAAAATGATGTACATTTCTAGGGTCGGCGCTCTCTAATATAATTGCAACAGAGGTTCTCTTCTTAGTTCTGACCAGATGCTTCTGCATGGCAGACACAGCCAGAAGTGAAGGCAGTGCTACATGATTTTCATCTACGCCCCTGTCTGAGAGAATCAGAATATTCACACCATCCCGATACAACTTATCCGCTTCTACAAAGAGTCTGTCAAGCGCCTTTTCCATAGAAGTATTCTTGTAATAGAGAATTGGAAGTGTGGCAACCTTGAGTCCCTCTATCCTCATATTCTTAATCTTCAAAATATCCGTATTTGTCAATATCGGATTATTAATCTTAAGAACATGACAATTCTCAGGCTTTTCTTCAAGGATATTTCCGTCCTTGCCAAGATAAACCGATGTCGATGTTACAATCTCTTCTCGAATCGCGTCAATAGGCGGATTTGTCACCTGCGCAAACAGCTGTTTAAAGTAATTGAACAAAGGCTTATGACCGTTTGACAAAACAGCCAGTGGTGTATCTGTTCCCATTGCATTGATAGCCTCCGAGCCATTTTCCGCCATAGGATAAATTGTATTTTTAAAATCCTCAAATGTATAACCAAATGCTTTTTGGAGCTTTGCCCTCTCTTCATCTGTATATTCCTGAACACGTATATTTGGTATTTTGAGCTCCTCCAGCTTTACAAGGTTACTGTCTAACCATTCACCATAAGGCTTCGCCAAAGCATATTTCTCTTTGATTTCATCATCTGATATAAGGCGACCGTTTACAGTATCTACAAGAAGCATACGTCCCGGTCTTAATCTGTCCTTACGCACAATCTTGGATGGGTCTACCTCAAGTACTCCCACCTCTGATGAAAGAATCAGAAAATCATCATCCGTAATATAATATCTGGACGGCCTGAGTCCGTTTCTGTCAAGGACAGCGCCCATCATATCGCCATCTGTGAAAAGAATTGATGCCGGTCCGTCCCACGGCTCCATCATCGTAGCATAATACTGATAAAAATCCTTTTTCTCCTGACTCATAAATCTGTCATTTTCCCAAGGCTCAGGTATGGTTATCATCACGGCAAGCGGAAGCGGCATACCATTCAGCACAAGAAATTCAAGGCAGTTATCAAGTCTTGCCGAATCCGAGCCATCCGGGTCCAGCACAGGCATAACCTTATACATCTCATCCTGCATAATCGTAGACTCCATCGTTTCTTCTCGGGCTATCATCTTATCTTCATTTCCACGAATGGTATTAATCTCTCCGTTATGACAAAGGTATCTGTATGGATGGGCCCTCAGCCATGACGGTGTCGTATTGGTAGAAAATCTTGAATGTACCAGTCCAATGGCCGACTCGTAATCAGGGTCCTGCAAATCGTTATAAAACAATCTCAATTCTCCTACAAGGAACATACCCTTATATACGATTGTCTTGCTTGAAAGTGAAGGTACATAGGTATCATCATTACTTTCCTCAAAAATTCTTCGTACAAAATAAAGCTTTCTGTCAAAATCAAGCTCCGATTCAAGTCCGGCAGGTCTTTTTATAAATGCCTGCATAATACATGGCATGACATCTACTGCCTTCTTGCCAAGTATTTCAGGAGATGTAGGAACCTCTCTCCAGCACAGGAAATCAAGTCCTTCCTTCTCTACGATTACCTCGAACATCTTCATGGCCTGCTTTCTGGCAAGCTCCTGCTGTGGAAAGAAGAACATGCCTACACCGTATTCTCTCTCTTTTCCCAAATCATAACCCAGCTCTTTTACGACCTTCTTAAAAAACTTGTGAGATATCTGAAGCAATATACCGACACCATCTCCGGTTTTTCCCTCGGCGTCCTTTCCTGCTCTATGTTCAAGATTTTCAACAATCTTCAGTGCATTGTTTACCGTCTCATGGGATTTAATACCCTTAATATTGACAACGGCACCGATACCACAATTATCGTGTTCAAAGCTCTTGTCATATAAGCCCTGTTCCGAAATCATCCTGCGATTATTCATACATATTCCCTCTTTCCTGTTTTTTTACAGTTTTTTCATTTTTTACTTGTTTTTTACAAGTTAAATCGACTTTTTTATTGTTTTTCTCAACCTGCAAACCTGCTTTGTATATTACACCTGTTTCTACAGTTTGTAAACAACTTTTTTCGTCAAATTGTCAGATAATTTGTAAACTTAATTTCATTAAGCTAATTGTATACCCTTTTATGGAAATTGTTTACAAAAATAGAGCCAATACAGGTGTAATACCCGCATTGGCTCCGTTTTTCTTATCATAATATCATATAATACTCGATATATATTTATTCATCAATTAACATGCCTTCAGGAGGTTCTTTCATAGTATTGACATTATCGCCGGAATTCTCACTATTGGAATTGCTATCGCCCTTAGGGACGCTCACATCCGTAGCTGCAACACCGGTTTCTGATGTAAGCGCACTGCTTATCTTAGTGACCGCACTTGATGGTGTATACGAAGAATCACCATACAAATATTGGTGAAGTGCCGCTACATTACCTGCAAGGTCCGATGCAACAATCACACTGCCCTTACCATTCAGATTAATTCCCGTATAAGCAAATGGGAAGCCTGTTGAATCCGCTATCTTATACTTACTGATATCCTTTGCAAGAGCTGCCGCCTCATCCTTTGTAATGCTCGTAGATATGCAGCTAAAGGACACATCTATCAGGGAATCAATCATACTGCCATCTGCATTCACAAGCTTGTCAACAATCTGGAGAAGTACCTTTCTCTGTCTCTCCGTTCTTGTGATATCGCCCATATCCGTACTTCTTATACGTGAATAGGCAACCGCCTGCTGTCCGTTTAGAGTCTGTTTTCCTGCTTCATAGATTCCATCAGAAAATACACCCGATAATCGAATCTGTTCAGCCAGATTTTTATTGAGATTATTAATTTCCTTATCTTCTATTTCTATTTCTACACCGCCGACTGCATCTATAATGTCTGCAAGTGCATTAAAATCAACAGTTACATAATCTGTAATATATAAATCAAGATTTGTATTCAAGGTATTAATAGATGTTATGGCTCCACCTAACTGATAAGCATAATTAACCTTTTGTGTTCCCATATCCTCACTCTGAATATCAAGGAGTGTATCTCTATATACCGACACAAGCTTAATCTCATTTGTATCTTCATTGATACTCACAATAATAATAGAATCACTATTGGTTCCCTTATCCAGATTCGCTTCTCTGGAATCTACACCATACAGCACTATTGTTCGATAGCCCTGTACCTTTTCTTCTACTCCGTCATTAACAGTAAGATCATCTTCATATATATGAGTAATATTCATCTCCCCATATTTGAGCTTCGCAAGGCTAGATAAATAACATACCGTCAACACGATAAAAGTTACCAGCAGCACCCCCAATGCTATAAGCCATTTTACATTTGAAGATATCTTTGACGGCTCCGGCATCTTCTCATCAAGAATCTTTTGTCTGAACAGCCTTTCACTATCTGTTTCCTGCTCTTTCTCCCCCGTGTCCAAAGCAGCATCATAATCCTCATAATCCTCATATTCCTCATATTCCTCATATTCGCCGGATTCTATCGCTGATTCAAGTTCAAGAAGCTCCTCCTGATTAAGCATCTCTTCCGTATGATATTCCTTCTCCGTAACATCCGGCACCTGTTCATCATTTGCTTCCTTTATAACAGGATTATCCTCCCGTTCTTTTAAAGGCTTTTTCTTCTTTTGCGGAGATTGCTTTTTCTTCTTTTTTGCAAATGAAAACAAATCAAACAGACCATCTTCCTCAAGATAGTCCTCCTCATCAGCAATATCGTCCACATCATATCCATCCCAATTATCCTGCTCATCATCATACGAAGTGCTGTCATATGCATTTTTATTTTCTTCCATAACCGGCTTGTCCGGACCTGCGTCCTTATGTGTACCGCCTACCCCTATTTCGTTAAGTACAGACTCCACCTCATCTGCGTGTTTTCTGCACAGCTCCTGTTGTATATCTATATCCTCGTCACTATCAGATGTCAGCCCTATATTTCTTTTTAAAAACTGTTCCTTCCTGTCAGAAAGAATCTTATTATGCTTTGCGTTCTTATTATCCATACGGAACTTCCTCTCCACATAATTTTCCTGCAAATATTCTCATCTTACATATGCGCTTTTTACATAATACATTAAATTTCCCGATTTTACAACATGATTTAAGAATATTAAATAGCAAATTAACATATCATACATTCTAAATATCTCTTAATCTACATTTTAGTTGACACAACATTTTGAAAAAAGTATATTTATTATATCAAATAATTTGGAGCATACTATAATGACCGGAAATCACACAAATGACATTACACTTTCCGTTGTAATGCCTGCATATAATGAAGGAAAACACATATATGACAATCTGCTGACCACCAGCAGTATCCTATCCACTTTTCTGAAGCGATATGAGATTATTGCAGTGAATGACGGCAGCAGCGACAATACAGAAGAACAGATCAACTTAGCAGCAACACATGACCTTCATATCATTGCTTCCGGATATCCTGAGAATCAGGGAAAGGGACACGCCATATCACATGGAATCGCACAATCCAGAGGGGTTTATACCGCATTTCTGGATTCTGACCTTGAGCTGAGTCCAAAGCTTTTTCAATCATATCTCAAAGAACTTCAGGAACAGGATGCCGATATTGTGATCGGTTCAAAACAGCATCCGGATTCCAAGCTGGAATATCCGCTGCTCAGGAAAATAATGAGTTATGGATATTACATTATGTTAAAGCTGATGTTTAAGCTGGATATCCATGATACCCAAACCGGAATTAAACTGTTCAAATCATCTGTAATAAAACCGATTGCCGCCGGACTGACTACAGACGGCTATGCATTTGACATTGAGATACTTTTAGCAGCGCACAAGCAGGGTTTCAAGATAATAGAAGCGCCTATTGAGCTCAACTATAGCCGGGATGATGCAAAGGACGGAAGACGTATCAAAATCAAAGATATCATAAAGGTATTTCAAGATACACTTGCAATCAGGCGAAAATATAAAAACCGATAAATTTCAGAAATGGAGATATACGAATGGATTATAAGAAAGCATATGACGTTCTGGAAAAATATAATCAACTGCATATATTAAAGTATTATGATTCTCTCACTGCGGAAGAACAAAAAAACCTGCTTGCCCAGATTGACGAAATCGATTTTTCTGTATTGGCGGCACTGAAGGAAGAGAAGCACGGAAACAACCACATTAAACCTGTCGCTGCACTACAGCTCGATAAAATTGCAAAAAACAAACAGAAATATGAGGTTCGAGGCATTACCTCAATCAAAAACGGTGAATTGGCACTTGTACTTCTTGCCGGAGGTCAGGGCACAAGACTTGGATACGACGGTCCGAAGGGCACACTGAACGTAGGTAAAACAAGAGATTTATTTATATTTCAGTTACTGATAGAGCATACCCTTGACGTCGTAAAACAGACTGATACATGGATTCCGTTTTATATTATGACAAGTGATAAAAACCATGACGAAACAAAAGCCTTCTTTAAGGCACATAACTATTTCGGTTATAATGCCGACTATATTCATTTCTTCAGGCAGGAAATGGTACCGTCAGTAGATTTTGAAGGCAAAATATATCTTGAAAGTCCGGGACAGATATGTCTGTCTCCAAACGGAAACGGCGGCTGGTTTTCCTCCTTGTGCAAAGCCAGGCACCTTAAAAATATTCTTGAATCAAATATAAAATATATAAATGTATTTTCTGTGGACAATGTATTACAGAGAATTGCCGATCCGGTATTTCTCGGTGCGGTTCTTACCGAAGGTTATGCATCAGGCGGAAAAGTAGTTAAGAAAGCAAATCCTGATGAAAAGGTTGGTGTTTTATGTACAAACAACGACAAGCCATATATCGTGGAATATTACGAATTAACGGACGAAATGCGTAATCAGCGTAACGAAAACGGGGAGTATGCTTATAACTACGGTGTCAGTCTTAACTATATTTTCCCTGTTAAGAACCTCCTGAATATCATGAATGAGCATATGCCGCTTCATATTGTAAAAAAAGCCATTCCATATATGAATGAAGCGGGAGAATATATAAAACCGACCGAGCCCAATGGCTATAAATTTGAAACATTAGCCCTCGATATGATCGCATATATGGGAACATGTCTTCCCTTTGAAATAGAACGTGACAAAGAATTTGCCCCGATAAAAAATTCAACAGGTGCTGATTCCATTGAAACAGCACGGGCACTTCTTGTCCAAAACGGTTATACATTATAATAAGCATGAATAAAGAGCTGCCGCTCGTGAATTTATATTCCACAAACGGCAGTTCTTTACTCATGCTTATTTTCTTTCTCATCCTCTTCTATAATTTTATCGATAACCTCTCGTACAATCTGAGACATGGAAAGCTTCTTCCTTCTTGCATATGCATTTAGTTTGTCATGTGTCTCCGTATCTATCCTGAGCCGGAGTATCGTATCTTTTCTTTTATCCGTAGGCCTGCCAGGGCCTCTCTTTCTGCTTTCTTCCATCCTTCTCCCCTCTTGTTTCCAATCGCGCTATACCACGTCTCTAATAGAATGAATCCTCCGATTCATCTAACCCTGCCGGCTTCTGATTAACAGGTGCAGGCGGTTTCTTATCCACTCTGATTGCGGTTGTCTGATTTGCATCGATTCCCTCCGTATTTTCTTTCTGGAATAAAATCTTGAAGGTAAGCATAATAAGCTTTATGTCAAGCCAGATAGAATACTGTTCATAATATGTCAAATCAAGCTTCACCTTATCTCTCGGAGTAGTGTTGTATTTTCCATATACCTGTGCATAACCTGTAAGCCCTGCCTTCATCTTCAGTCTATATTCAAACTCAGGAAACGTCTCTTTATAAAGCTCTGCAATCTCAGGCCTCTCAGGTCTTGGACCTACCATGGACATATCCCCCTTCAATATATTAAATATCTGTGGTAATTCATCCAAATGGAGCTTTCTTATTACTCTTCCTACAGGAGTGATTCTGTCATCATGTTTTTTTGCAAGCTGCGCACCATTTACTTCAGAATCCATTCTCATACTTCTAAACTTTATGATTTTAAAGTGCCTGCCGTTTAATGTCAATCTCTCCTGCTTATAAAATACCGGTCCTCCGTCATACAGCTTAATACATAACGAAATAATAATCATAAACGGTGAAGCAAGAATGAGCATAATAAGCGCACACACAATATCAAGTATTCTTTTAAATATCATATCCTCGCCTGTAAGCCCCTGATTTCTGGAGAGCAGCAACGGTGTATCAAATAAATGGATTGGTTCCGCTCCCAGTATTATGATATCCGACAATTTAGGCACAACATATGACCGTATGGAATGCTCAAAACAATATTTTACAAGCTCGTTTCTTATATATGCCTTCGTTTCACAAAGGATAACACCCTCATACTGTAATATTTTTTCCTTTATAACCTGCTCGCCCTCGCTGACATGTATTCTGTCTTCAATGATGTATTTATCCTTACGTGCATTTATCTTTTCTATGAATTCCACCGGGGTTTTATATCCATACACCAAAAGCAGATGTCTGGGCGGATAAAATTTTGCATATAAAAACCTACAGGCAAAAACCCATATTACGATGGCAATAATCTCCCATAAGGTATACCTTAACAGCATAAGCGGATTAACATAATCACGGCATACGATACAAAGCTGCACATATGCTACAACATTTGCACAAAGCAACGAAATAATCTGTGAGTAAAATACATCAATCAGTCGTAAAAAGCCTACACGATAACCGCCATACAGCTTGGTAAACAGAAAAACAATCAGTCCATACATACCGATAACTGCCCAGTTACCTCTTCTGAAGAAGGGCAGTTCAATCCCTTCCGAATAATACAAATACCACATACGACCAAACAAATACAGCTCTACAGCCAGCAGAACTATACTTTCCGAAAATGTAATGATTCTTTTATAGATATCTCGTTTTTTTACAGGTCTGTTCTCTTCCATAATATTATCCTTTATCTGATTTGTCTGCCCTGCAGATGAATCATATTCAAAATCTAAAGCAGCTCTCTAAGCATCTTATTTACAGATGCAGGATCCGCCTTTCCCTTCATTGCCTTCATAACCTGTCCTACTAAAGCACCAAGAGCCTTTTCCTTACCGCCTCTGTAGTCCTCTACGGCTTTCGGATTACCCGCTATAGCTTCCTCACAGGCAGTACGCAAAGCATCTTCATCATTTACCGTCGCAAGTCCGTGCTCCTTTACATAGCTTTCCGGCTCTATATCATCTGTAAATATTCTTTCAAAGACCTCCTTGGCAACACTTCCGTTGATCTTCTTATCATCGGCCATTTTTATCAGACTAGCCAGATTCTTCGCACTGAAAGAAAGCTCGTCCGCATCCATCTGATGCTCTTTCATCAGACGCATGGTTTCAACCATAAGCCAGTTAGAAACCTTCTTAGGCTGTGCGCCAAGTGCAATCGTTTCTTCAAATATATCAGCCATTTTCTTTGTATTCGTGATAATATCGATGTCATAATCGGGAATCTGATACTCTTCCTTATACCGGATTCTCTTCTCATCCCTGAACTCAGGCTGGTTATTACGGATTTCCTCCAACCATTCATCACTGATATGAATCGGCACAAGGTCAGGGTCAGGGAAATATCTGTAATCCTGTGCATCCTCTTTTGAACGCATCGCATAGGAATATTCCTTTGTATCATCCCATCTCCGCGTTTCCTGAATAACAGACTCACCGGATTCAAGTAAATCAATCTGACGTTCTCTTTCATTTTCAATCGCTCTCGCTATTGCTTTAAATGAATTCAGATTCTTTGTCTCCGTTCTTGTACCGAATTCCTCTGAGCCGACTTCTCTTACCGACAGATTTACATCCGCTCTCATGGAACCCTCATTTAATTTGCAATCCGAAGCACCAAGATACTGGATAATCAGTCTCAGCTTCTCAAGATATGCGATAACCTCCTCCGCGGAACGCATATCAGGTTCGGATACAATCTCTATAAGCGGTACTCCTGAACGGTTGAAATCGACAAGTGAGCTGTCTGTATATGGATCGTGTACCAGCTTGCCGGCATCCTCCTCCATATGTATCTCATGTATTCTTACATATTTCTTCTTTCCGTCAACCTCGATTTCAACTTTACCATCACGACAGATAGGATAATAAAGCTGTGATATCTGATAATTTTGAGGATTGTCCGGATAAAAGTAATTCTTTCTGTCAAACTTACAATTTCTGGTTATCGTACAGTTTGTTGCAAGTCCCACTGCAACAGCCTTCTCTACAACCCCTTTATTTAATACAGGAAGCGACCCCGGCATACCTGTACAGACCGGACAGGTATGGGTATTCGGCGCACCGCCAAATTCCGTACTGCATCCACAAAATATCTTTGTCTTTGTAGCAAGCTCTACATGAACTTCAAGTCCAATGACTGTTTCATATGTTTTTCCCATATCTTACAGCCCCCTTTCACAAACACCGGCAGGTCTTTTGTAATCTCTGGTCTGCTCATACGCATATGCTGCTCTGATTATTTTCTTTTCTTCAAACGCATTACCGACCATCTGAAGACCGATTGGCATACCATTACTGTCATATCCACAAGGAAGTGATATACCCGGAAGTCCTGCCAGATTTACCGGAACCGTATATACATCTCCCAGATACATCTTTATAGGGTCACTAAGTGACTCCCCTAATTTGAGTGCCGTCGTCGGCGCAACAGGCCCCATAATAATGTCATATTTTTCAAATGCCTTATCATATGCCTGCTTAATAAGCGCCTTAACCTTAAGTGCTTTTACATAGTATGCATCATAATATCCCGAACTAAGCACGAATGAACCCAACATAATTCTTCTTTTTACCTCAGCGCCAAACCCCTCAGAGCGGCTCTTCTTATACATATTGTGCAAATCGGTATAGCTGTCAGTTCTATATCCGTATTTGACACCGTCAAATCGTTCAAGATTTGAACTGGCTTCCGCAGAAGCAATGATATAGTATGCAGGAATGGCATACTCCGCCATCCCAAGGTCAAATTCTTCAACGATAGCGCCTTTGCTCTTTAATATTTCCGCAGCATTATATACGGCTTCCTTTATTTCAGGATCAAGTCCGTCCGTAAAATAATCTCTCGGAAGCCCTATTTTCAATCCTTGAACATCATCACATAACGCTGATGTAAAATCATTATCCAATCTGTTAACTGATGTGGAGTCCTTGGAATCATACTGTGATATGATTTCAAGAATCGTTGCACAGTCTGTTACATTCTTTGCCAAAGGCCCTATCTGGTCAAGCGATGAACCATATGCAATCAGTCCGTATCTTGACACCCTTCCATATGTCGGCTTAATGCCTGTTACTCCGCAAAATGACGCCGGCTGTCTTATGGAGCCGCCTGTATCGGAGCCAAGTGCACACGGAACCTCCTCTGCCGCAACTGCTGCCGCAGAACCACCGGATGAGCCGCCCGGAACCCTACTGATATCCCACGGGTTTTTCGTCTCACCATAATAAGAGGTCTCAGTTGTGCTTCCCATTGCAAATTCATCCATATTTGTCTTTCCGATAATAACCGCACCGGCTTCCATAAGCTTACATACTGCATCCGATGTATAAGTCGGAACAAAATTTGATAATATTTTAGATGAACAGCTTGTCAGAACACCCTCCTGACACATATTATCCTTTATCGCCATAGGAACACCTGCCAGCGGGCCTGTTAACTCCCCTGAATCTATTTTCTTCTGGATTTTCTCTGCCTGAGAAACAGCCCCCTCTTTGTCAACCGTAACAAAGCAGTTGTATTCCTTATCATACTTCTCTATACTTTCAAGACAAGCCTTGGTTGCATCAACTGCGCTTATCTCTCCCGCTTTAATCTTCCTGCCAATCTCGGTGGCAGTCATACTCATGATATCCATCTATGCCTACCTCCTAATCAAACGTCTTTGGCACCTTATAACAGCCATCCTTCTGCTCCGGTGCATTTTTAAGAAGATTATCTCTATCGTTCCCGTTTGTAACTACATCCTCACGGAAAACATTATGATACGAAAATGTATGACTCATAGCTTCTACATTCTCCGTATCAAGCTCATTTAACTTGCTTACATAATCAAGCATATCTGACATATCCTTTTTCGCCTGAAGCTTCTCCTCATCAGATAACTCAAGCTTCGCCAGAATACCTACATAATCGATTGTCTCGTCTGTAATTGTCATGACCTGTTCTCCTATATCTGTTGATTTAGTATTGTGATTGCAAATACTGTTAGATATTAGCACATTAAATACGCATTTGCAAGTATTCGGCTATTCTTCGGGAGTTGTCTGCGTCCGTATATTTGAAATAATTTTGATACAGGCTTTCATACGCATCCTTATTTCTAAAGCCGTCCGCCGCATACCAGTCTATCAACTCAATCAACTCTTCTACCCCTGTCACCTTGTCTCCGAATAATTCTCTGTCCATATCCATATAGCTGCCTTGAGATTCTATATACTGCGGCAAATCAAACTGATAAAAAATCACAGGCTTATGCTGATAAAATACATCCCACGATACAGAGGAATAATCGGTCACTAGCATTTTACATCTCATAATCAGCTGGTTCAGCGGTTCATCTCCAAATTGTACAATTCTGACCCTTCTTCCCATGGAATCAAATTCACGGATATACTCTCTGAATTTTGGATGAATATAAAAGCACAGCTGAAGATTTCTTCGTTCAAGTACCTCTATCAGCTCCGGCGAACTGAGGAATTCCTTATACCTTTTGTAATACTCGCTCTGTACAAAGATTGTATCATCCACCTCTTCAAGCCAGTTTCTCCATGTCGGCATAACAAGTATCATATTATAATCAATACCACCCGGAATAAGACTGTCTGATTGATCCGTCAAGACATCCCATCTGGCAAGACCGGTAACTGCTATCTCATCCTCTTCATATCCAAAGTTATTCTTCACTATATTTTTCTCATAATCCGAAGAAACGATAAAAAGATTGCAGGAACCACTTTTACCCTTGCCATATATGTGTTCCACTTTTTTTAGTCCAAGCACACCATGCTGTAAAAATACCAGTGGCACTTTTCTAATCATATGCTCTATCATGCTCATCCTCATACGCCATGCATATATGTGCTTTCTTGTATCCGTACTTACAAAATACTTTGCAGCCAGCATATACAGCTTATGCTTTAAAGACATAAATCCAATCATATTATCCTTATAGGGCATCAGATTGAGCATATCCTTTGACTGGCTGTCTATCACATAATAAATATTGGCACCAAGTTTCTCTTCCATTTTATTATCCATACAATATTTGAAGAAATAAAATCCGTTATCCTCCGCCATCTGACAAAACTTCTCATACACAAGAATAATATTTTTTTTCTTCAGTGACGGCTTCATAATAAAATAGAGCAACAATACAAACGCTTCACCGATACGAAACCAAAGCGTATCATTTTCAGTATACTCTCTGTACTGGAATGCCAAATCAACCTCCGGCGTAATATAGGGATGAACAAACATACCCGTTGACTTGTCCCGATACTTCCCGTCATATAACGGAAACCGTATCATGTTGCGCAGCTTTCCTACAGAAACGCATTCTTCTCCTTTATCCGTTATGGCAAATACATCCCAATAAATAACCTTGAGGTCAATCGCCGCCAAATTCAGAGTTGCACTCCACCTGTTACGTCCACGGCTTTTGATATCGAATTCATACTGACAGTCGTCCTTGTTCAGCTTACTTCTATATCGTAGTACAAGCCCCGTTAATTTCTTATCACCTTTTATTCGTATATACAAGGTTCTCCTAAAGAACCATAATCCTGTTAAAGTAAACATACACTCTCCCAATCTATCTTATTGCCCGTTCAAATTCCCCGAATACCTGTCGGTTATATTCCCGGCTGTCAAACACATATGAAGGAACCTCCTTATTCATATACGAAACGAGTGCTCCTTTTATTGACTCACTATCTGTTCCGCATATCAGCTGACCGTTTTCTATCATGCAATCCTGTGCAGTAGAAAAATGACTCATAATAATAGGCATATTAAGCGTTCTTGCCTCAAGTATAACCATCGGCTGACCTTCATGAAGTGACGGCAATATAAAGCACTGACAGTTCTTCATGACAGCAAACGGGTTATTTACATTACCTGTCAATATAACCCTGTCAGTCAGATTATTCTCATCAATATATGATATCAGCTTGTCACGCAGAGGCCCATCCCCCATAATATACAGTCTCGTATTCTCATAGTCCTGCGCAAACGCTCCAAAAGCTTTTATAAGTGCGAGCTGATTTTTCTCCTCCGACATTCTGCCCATATTTACAAAGTTTACACAATGATCCGAAGCAGACAGACTTTTTATAGACTTGCTTCCCTGACACAGCTTCTCCATATCGGCGGCACAGTCATCCTTTAAAAGACAGCTTTCTATTCTTTTGATGTCTATCATATTTCTTACATATCTGTAACTGGCATTTCCGCCTATCTGCTTTTTATTGAGCTCCATAACACTTCTGCTGCAGGCTATTACATGGTCGAATTCAGGATATGTCCCAAATACGATTTCAAGTCTTTTTCTATTTGGCTTTCTTCCATTCACCACTTTATTCTTATCTGCCAGCATATCATTATGCTGCCAAATGGATTTTACACCGGCAGGTGCATTTGCTGCTACCATTGAAAATAATGGTGAATAGCCGACAAAGTCTATTACATAGTCGAAGGTGCTCTGACCGAACATTCTGACATATTCTTTTGCGGCTATATCGGACAAATATTTCTTATTCTCCTGATAGCCTCCTGCCAGTCCCTTTACAAAATGCACATTGTCTATAACGGAGCCTATCGCGGCGATTGTATGGACAAGCACACGAACCTCCTTTGGAATCGAATGAAGTCTTTCCATATCGCCATCATTATTCGGCTTATACACATATAAGGTTACGTCATATTTTTCATAATCCATATTTTGAAGCAGCGACAGCATACTGTAGGTGATTCCATATGGCCGAAGCGCCCCAAGGAAAAACAACAGCTTTTTCTTATCTGACTTTGCCGCATAATGAACCGGCTTAAATCCATCTTTATCATCCGGTACACATTCTGTATCCTCCGCTCTGGCATGCTTATTCATAACCACGTCCAGTATTCTCCTGCATGCATGACCGTCATCCTTCGGCGCTGCCCATTTTCTTATTTCCTCATAGCGGCTTTTATTATCCGCATATATTTCATCTATTTTATTTATCCAGTCTGCCAACTGTTCTTTGGATGCAGTCATTGGTCCCGGAAGCTTATCCGACAGATTTTCCGTACCTCTGTATTGATTATACGCTTCTAAATCATCACAGTAAAAAAGCACCGGTCTGCCCGTTACTATAAAATCATAAAAAATACTCGAATAATCAGATATGAGCATATCCATAACAGAAAGAATTTCATTTGTATCTACAGTGGGCGGAACGATATAATCTATATTTTTACTTTCATTCGCCCATTTCTTATACACCGCTACATGAGGTTTTATAAGCAGCTGATATTTATCGGTGTCAATATGGGCCGTTATATACTCATACAAGACTGTGTAATCCTCTATATTTCCCTCCGGACTATCCCAGACCGTACCTCGCCATGTAGGTGCATACAATATAAGCTTTTTATCCTTTTTTATATGAATACCGTTTTTTATCAGTCTGGTTATAACTTCCTTCCTGTCCGCTTCAAATAATCTGTCACAACGAGCCTGTCCCTCTTCAAGTATCATTCCGTTATAGATGTTTCTCAGCTTATACGCTTCATTATACATATCCGTATGATGTCCGTTCGGAGACAACAGATAATCAGCCTGAAGCATGTTCCGCACAGTATTTGCAGAAGCAATTATGCCATCCGGAGTATCATAACCCATCTTTTTTAGCGGAATCCCATGCCATGTATTCACATATATCTGCCCTTCCCGTTTTCTGAAATACTGCGGAAAGGTCACATTATTGATAACATATTTTGCTGTGGCAAGATATTTGTTATAGGCGGCGGATTTATACTTAACCGGTTCTATATCGGCACCCAAATCCAAATCATCAATTATTTTCTTTCCCGTCTCTATATCGGAAACAACCCATACATGATGAAATCTTCCATACCTGTCTTCACTTGCTAGCAGTTCACGAAATAGCGCATACGGACCACAGGATATCGTCTGCCCAAAAAACGACTCATATAAAACCACATCCTTGGCTATCGGTTTTTCAAGGTATTTAAAATATGGATTTGTCATACGATATATCTGCTTGAGTTTTTCCTTCATGATTTCATAATCCTGTCTAATAATTGTTTTGTACTGTTACCGTCCTGATATTGATTCACCAGATTGTTAAGCTCTCGTCTTTTCTCCGCATAATCATCTCTTCCGTCAACAACCGACTGTACAAAGTCCAGTACCTCTTGCTCTGTTCTAATCTGCGTTCCCGGCATCATTTCTAACGGATTATCAAATACAAAGCCTCTTTGTTCACCGTATGATTTCATATCGTCAAGCACAAAACCAATCGGTCTGTCAAGCAGCATGTAATCAAAATATACGGAAGAATAATCTGTAATAAGTGCATCTGCACTTCTTAAATATACATACAAATCATCACCGGAAGTCTGAAAATCCTGATGCCTAAATATTTTTATATTGGTAAAGGAATTCATATCCTTGCCATCATAAAGAGGATGATGTTTTACAATAAGTCTCACGTTATTTTTTCTGAGAAAGTTGTCCAAATCATGCCCTCTGACACTTTCTATAAATTGGATAGGGCTCTCCTGCCGCTTATCATCTTCATCATCCTCAGCCTTATCTCTATAGGTAGGAAGCCATAATATTAGTTTTTCTGCCCCATGTCTAAGCGCCGCAGCCTTCTGCTCATCCTTCTGAAACATAATATCGTTTCTAGGCTGTCCGTTTATCAGAACCTGCTCTCTGCTGCACGAAAAGCTTTTCATCATGATATCCGCAAAAAATTCCGAAGTAGCCAACACATAAGTAAAATAATTATATTTTGCTTTTTCCTTTCCTCTTTCCATATTTCCGATACGCTTTAACGGCATTCCATGCCATACATTTACAACAATTTGGTTCTTTGAGGGTTTAATAGGATATTTACCAAAGCTGTAAAAAACATACTTTGACCTTAAAAATTTTAAAACGCCCCTTTTGGGACTTACAAATTTTACGTTTTTATATTTCATCGGCCGATGTTTTTTCGCATATTTATATTTTTTCCATTCATCTATAGCACATACGATACGATATTTCTCATTATAGCCATGCCCCATCATATAATTAAATACGGCTCTCACATTGTCCCGAAAGCCCATATTGGAATAGAAAAGTACTCTTTTTTCATTTTTTTTAATTATTTTATTTATCAATGTAAGCGGCAAAAAACAAGCCTTTAATAATTCATTACTCATTTCCTCAATACCCTCTTATAAAATATTTGTCTCATCTTATTCGGCATCATACCAACCACTGCATGCGGTACTGTTGACTCAAGATACTCCATTTTTGTAGTATATCCCATCTCGTGTATTTTCCTTTTATATGCCAGCATACATTTTACATATTCCCTGCCGCCACGCCTTGCATACATATCTTTTCCTGCACGCATATACATAATAGGCTCCTTTATGTTATAGCCACGAGCCCCCGCTGAGATCATGCGTACCCACAAATAATAATCTTCAAAATAAGGGAAATCCTGATATCCCCCCGCCGAAATCACTGCACTCTTCCGAAACATTACCGATGGATGGTTAAACGGATTTCTTTTTTTGGAAAATGCCTCAATTTCATCATGTGTATGTGGGGGAACCCTATTTGATATCAGATGATCTAAGCTTCCTGCAAATTCTGTTACCGTGCCACCTACGATATCGACATTCATCAGCTCAAATATCTCAAGCTGTCTCTCAAATCTGTCCGTCATACAAATATCATCACTGTCCATTCTTCCTATCAGCTCATTTTTACAGTGCTTCAATCCTTCATTTAATGCAGCGCCCAGTCCTTTATTTTCCTTCAGCCTTACTACATGGATGATATCATTTGCTTTTTCATATTCATCAATCACATGATTTAATTCATCCGTCAGAGGACCATCGCATACAATAACAAAGTCATCGGTAACTACCGTCTGGTGCAATATACTGTCTATGCTTTCCCTGAGATATTCGTCTCTTTCTTTCTGATATACAGACATAAGTACTGAGTATTTCTGATTTTCTCTCATAAGAGTATATCCTTTCTTCGTTTCACTCGTATTCATTAAGTGTCCGCCTCATATTGCAAAAATCCCCTTTTTACCCCAAGCTAATGGTAGCATAAAGTACTTATTTTATCAAGAAAACAAAAGACATCTATCAGAATATGCCGCATTATATCAAACCTTGTGTCTATCTGGTCATTTGCAAGCTGTCAAAATAATCAGATAAATATCAAGCATCAGCGTCATTCCATAGATGTCTTTGATTTATATCAGGGCATGCACTGTTAGTATCTGCACGAATACCACACATCATGCCTGTTAAAGTGAAGCTTCAAGAGTTTCTCTGATTGCCTTTATAAAGTTTTCGCTGTTCAGGACAACAGGATTTTCAAGTGTTGTGATAAGTGCCAAATCCTTTGTCATCTTTCCATCTTCTATCGTCTTAATTGTTGCCGCCTCAAGCTTATCTGCAAAGGTCATAAGCTCCCGGTTTCCATCCAGCTCTCCACGCTTTCTAAGAGCACCAGACCATGCAAATATCGTTGCAACGGAGTTTGTCGATGTTTCTTCTCCTGCCAAATGCTTATAATAATGTCTCATAACCGTTCCATGAGCGGCCTCATACTCATATTTTCCATCAGGAGATACCAGCACTGATGTCATCATCGCAAGCGAGCCAAATGCAGACGAAATCATATCACTCATTACATCACCGTCATAATTCTTGCAAGCCCAGATATAGCCGCCCTCACTCTTCATAACACGGGCTACGGCGTCATCAATCAGTGTATAGAAATATTCAATACCTGCTGCCTCGAATTTCTCCTTATACTCCCCATCATATATTTCCTGGAATATATCCTTAAATGTATGGTCATACTTCTTTGAAATCGTATCCTTTGTCGCAAACCAAAGAGTCTGCTTTGTATCAAGTGCGTAATTAAAACAGCTTCTTGCAAAGCTTGATATGGACTTGTCGATATTGTGCTGCCCCTGTATAACACCCGGACCATCAAACGTATGTATTGTCTCTTTGATTACCTGCCCGTCTTCTCCCGTAAATACAAGCTCTGCTGTTCCTGCACCCGGAACATCAATCTCAACGCTCTTATATACATCACCATACGCATGTCTTGCAATCGTAATAGGCTTCTTCCAATTCTTTACACAAGGCTCAATTCCCTTAACTACGATTGGAGCTCTAAATACCGTACCGTCAAGAATGGCTCTGATAGTCCCGTTAGGGCTCTTCCACATTTCCTTAAGATTGTACTCTGTCATTCTTGCCGCATTCGGTGTAATGGTTGCACACTTTACGGCAACGCCGTACTTCTGTGTTGCATATGCCGAGTCAAAGGTCACCTGATCATTTGTCTCGTTTCTGTACTCAAGGCCAAGGTCATAATACTCTGATTTCAGGTCTATAAAAGGGTAGATAAGCTCGTCCTTAATTATCTTCCAGAGAATTCTGGTCATTTCATCTCCGTCCATTTCAACAAGCGGTGTAGTCATCTGAATTTTTGCCATATCTTTATCCTCCATTTATTTCATATTCACGCCATAAAGCTACAGACGTTACTTCCTTAGTGATTATAGCAAATGTAGAAACGCATTTCCACTTTTTTATTGATATCTTCATTTTTTTAACTGAAACACGAAATTCACTTACTTTTCACGAAGTATGCATCTATCGTTAAATTTCTGATTTATCTTTTTACACATATCCATAGATTCCTCTTACCGAAACCTCTCCTGAAATAATATTTTGTATTGCTCCATTGGCATCCCTTACAAGAAGTCCGCCGTCAGGGCTTAATCCCAATGCCGTATATTCCGTTCTTTCATCTCCGGATATAACATATACCTGCTTGTCCTTATTGACCAACAGGCTGTTATATTCGTCTTTCAGAAATGTTAAATCCTCCGCTTCTACAAATTGATTATAAAGCTGCTCAAATTCGTTTGTAACAGCCGCTATCAGCTTTGAACGGTTATAGCCGACTCCATTTTCCAGTTTAATAGAAGTTGCCCTGTCAGCAAGCTCAGGTGGAAAAGAATTATTATATACATTAATTCCTATCCCCACCACAACATAATTGATATCCATTCCCTCCGAGCTCATCTCCGTAAGGATTCCGCAAACCTTTCTGCCATTTATGACTACATCATTCGGCCACTTTATCTGTGGATTTATACCGTCTATTTGCGCAAGCGCCCTTGCCAAAGCCACGGCAGCCACCAGTGTAATTCTTGATACACAGGCTATATTGATATCAGGTCTCAGCAGATATGTCATAGCAACTATCGTGCCTTTTTCCGCCTCCCAGCTTCTGCCTCGTCTGCCCTTGCCCGCAGTCTGCAAATCTGCAATAAACAGACTTCCATCTACACCGTCTGTCTCTCCGGCAGCTTTTGCTCTTGTATTGGTCGAATCAGTTTCACTATAGCAGAACAACACTCTGCCAAGCGCCTTCGTATTAAGAAGCGGCAGTACGGTTTCCGCATCAACGGTATCCGGCTGTGCCACAAGCTTATAGCCTTTATTATTAATCGCATCAATTTCAAAGCCTTCCTCTTTTAGGATTTTTATATTTTTCCATATTGCAGTTCTTGATACGCCAAGCAGGCTGCTCAATTCCTGCCCAGATACATAATCGCTACGCTCTTTCAATATCTTCAGAATTTTCTTCTTCATATATTCCAACCTTCTTTAATAATAATTCATATATTGCATCACATTTATCACGCTTTCCCATAAACGGAAGCACAAAATTCTCAGAGCCTCTGTCAATCTTCAAAAGATAGTAAGGCATATCCGAATCAGGAATGACCAAATTTATATTTGTAATCTTCTCATACGGTATGACAAGCTCCCGTTTAGCCTGCTTTATTCTCATTCCGTTTTCTTCAAATATATACGTCGAATCAAATGCAGCTTTTCGAAATGAGGATTTCACAAGTGTATATCCATATCCTATTGCGGCAATCGCAATTGCCGCCTTAACTATTTTTGCTCCTCCGGCTACCGCCCACCATATCAGCAGACCGCCTATTGCCATAAATACAAAACCGACTGTTCTGTAACCAACTCTTGTCGCCTTTCTTTTTTTGACTGTATGCTCTAAATACTGTTCCATGTATAATCCGCTCCCCTAATCATTAATCAAGACTCGCTCGCGAGTCTTGGCTCCCGCTTCCACGCCATGCCTACCTCGCCTCCGGCTCGGTCGCGGGCTTCGCCCTATATCAGATAATATGAACAAGGTCTTGTCTGCAAGCAGCCGACTTTGTTCATATTATCTGATGCATGGCTCATTGCCTTCGCGAACATTATATCACATCATGTATCATTTTCTACAAATTTATGCTCTATTTTTCTATGTATATTACCTCTATTTTATAATGGACTTTTTCATATAGCTGACGTATTCTGCATCTTGTATATGATTGTAAATGCGATAAGGTGTTTCAATCGTAATTTTCCCCTTAATCCAACCTACCATATACTTAAAACGAAAAAGAAAAGAATGGACAGCCATATTAACTGCCATTCTTATTAAAACATGATTATATTTCTTATTTATTTCTATAGATGATATCATTTCTTCCCGGGCCATTTGAAATCATGGTAATTGGAAAGCCTATCTGCTCTTCTACAAACTCGATATACTTTCTGCAATTTTCCGGAAGCTCCTCATATGTTCTGATGCCTCTGATATCACAGTTCCATCCCGGAAGAACCTCAAGTACAGGCTTTGCCTTTTCAAGCTTTCCTGTTGTAGGGAAATCCTTTGTAACGACACCGTCTATTTCATAGCCTACACATACAGGAATTTCCTCAAGATAACCAAGTACATCAAGCACCGTAAATGCTACATCCGTTGTACCCTGAATACGGCAGCCATACTTTGAAGCAACACAGTCAAACCAACCCATACGTCTCGGTCTTCCTGTTGTGGCACCATACTCTCCGCCATCACCGCCGCGGCGTCTCAGCTCGTCCGCCTCTTCACCGAATATCTCACTTACAAATGCGCCGGCACCTACTGCACTTGAATATGCCTTACATACTGTAATGATCTGCTTAATCTCATACGGCGGTATACCCGCGCCGATTGCTCCGTATGCAGCAAGTGTGGAAGATGATGTAACCATAGGGTAAATACCGTGGTCCGGGTCCTTAAGGGAACCAAGCTGACCTTCAAGAAGTATATTCTTGCCTTCCTTGATTGCCTCATAAAGGAATAATGACACATCACATACATATGGTGCGACCATTTCCTTATATTCCATCATCGTATTAAAGATTTCCTCTGCGCTAAGAAGCGGCTTATGATACAAATGCTCAAGAAGTATATTCTTCTGAACAATAACGCTTTCAATTTTCTCTCTTAATGCTTCCTCATCAAAAAGCTCATTTACCTGAAAACCAATCTTTGCATACTTATCTGAGTAGAACGGTGCAATTCCTGATTTTGTTGAGCCAAATGATTTCCCAGCCAATCTTTCCTCTTCGTATTCATCAAACAAAATATGATATGGCATAACCATCTGTGCTCTGTCCGATACAAGAATCTTTGGCATCGGAACACCTCTGTCAACAATCTCTTTTATCTCTTTAAATAAAACAGGAATATTAAGAGCCACACCATTTCCTATGATGCTTGTTGTATGATTATAGAAAACACCTGATGGCAATGTGTGTAGTGCAAATTTGCCATAGTCATTTACGATGGTATGACCTGCATTTGCACCGCCCTGAAATCTTACTATAATGTCCGACTCCTGTCCTAACATATCTGTTATCTTACCTTTTCCTTCGTCGCCCCAGTTCGCTCCGACAACCGCTCTTACCATAATTGTTCCTCCTGCTTCGTAACCAATCTATACTGTATCAATACCCTGATAAACAGTTTAAGTCGTTGTTTTCCAAACAACGACTTAAACATTATACACTATTATAATTCATAAGTAAATATGGAGTTTTACACATTTATCTCCGCTGAGTTTTACACATTTATCTCCGCTGTCATTCCAAGCACATCCTTGTTTGCATCCAGAATCGGCTGTACTACCTCAGCAAGGAACTCTGCGGTCTGCTGCGGCGCACGGCCTACAAAATTCTTTGGCTCAAGAATTGCCACGATTTCTTCCTTTGTCATGCCAAATGCAGGGTCTGCTGCAATGAAATCAACAAGTGGGTTTTCCTTACCCTCCTGCTTCACTGCTGCACCTGCTTCCATTGAAAGCTCACGAATACGCTCATGAAGCTCCTGACGGTTTCCGCCACGCTTAACGGCATCCATCATGATATTCTCTGTTGCCATGAACGGAATTTCCTTCATAAAGCTCTGATATATAACCTTGTCATATACCACAAGTCCGTCCACTACATTTAAGTACAAATCTAATATACCGTCTATTGCAAGGAATGCTTCCGGTACGGAGATTCTCTTATTTGCTGAATCATCAAGTGTTCTCTCAAACCACTGTGTTGCTGCCGTAATGGCTGGATTCAGGGCATCTACCATCACATAGTTGGCAAGAGATGCGATTCTCTCACTTCGCATAGGATTTCTCTTGTATGCCATGGCAGATGAACCAATCTGGTTTTTCTCAAATGGCTCTTCTATCTGTTTCAAATGCTGAAGAAGTCTGATATCATTTGAAAACTTGTGGGCACTCTGGGCAATACCTGAAAGTACATTTAATACTCTGGTATCAACCTTTCTTGAATAGGTCTGTCCTGACACAGGATAACACTCTTCAAAGCCCATCTTCTTTGCAATCATTCCGTCTATCTTCCGAATCGTCTCATGGTCCCCATTAAACAGCTCAAGGAAGCTTGCCTGTGTTCCTGTGGTTCCCTTTGAACCGAGAAGCTTCTGCTGGCCGATCATATACTCAAGGTCTGACAAATCAAGAAGCAGCTCCTGTATCCATAAAGTAGCACGCTTGCCTACCGTTGTAGGCTGTGCAGGCTGAAAATGTGTAAATGCAAGCGTCGGAAGGTCTTTATACTGAGCGGCAAATTTTGCCAGCTCATTGATTACATTTAGAAGCTTTTTCCGAACCAGCTTCATAGCCTCTGTCATTACGATTACATCCGTATTATCACCGACATAGCATGAAGTAGCGCCAAGATGAATAATACCTGCTGCATTCGGACACTGTTTACCATATGCATATACATGGCTCATCACATCATGGCGAACCAGCTTCTCTCTTTCCTTTGCAACATCATAGTTTATATCCTCTGCATGAGCCTTCAGCTCATCGATCTGTTCCTTGGTGATAACAGGTCTTCCATTCTCTGAAAGTCCAAGCTCATACTCTGTTTCAGCAAGCGCAATCCACAGCTTTCTCCATGTCTTAAACTTCATATCAGGTGAAAAAATATACTGCATCTCTCTGCTTGCATATCTTTCACATAACGGACTTACATACTTATCGTTACTCATCTTCTACCTCTTTCTCTAAATATTATATATTCCTATCAGCATTAACGAATTTTCACAAACACTATTTTACGTTGGAGTCTTCTCCACGCTTGAAATCCTCATGTTCTCCACGTATATCCTCTGCAGGTGGTTCCATCGGATACTTTCCGCTGAAGCATCCATGACAAAACTGTCTGCCACCGGACAGCTCTGACAGCCTGTCCATTTCCAGATATGCCAACGAATCCGCTCCTATCACCTCACATATCTCATCAATCGTTCTGTTATACGCAATAAGCTGCTCTCTATCCGGTATATCCGTACCGAAATAACATGGATACAGAAACGGTGGCGAGCTGATTCTTACATGCACCTCTGTCGCGCCTGCCTCTCTAAGCATGCCTACGATTCTGTCGCTTGTAGTGCCTCTGACAATCGAATCATCAATCATAATAACTCTTTTTCCCGCTACAGCTTCTTTCAGTACATTCAGCTTTACTCTTACACTGGATTCCCTCTGACTTTGCTGTGGTTTGATAAAGGTTCTTCCCACATAAGCATTTTTTACAAATGCTGTTCCATAAGGAATCCCGGACTCCATCGAATAACCCAGTGCAGCAGCATTTCCCGATTCAGGCACCCCAACTACCAAATCCGCCTCTACAGGACTGTCCTTCGCAAGGCATCTGCCTGCTATAATACGGGAGTCATAGATACTCATACCATCAATAACAGAATCAGGTCTTGCAAAATAGATATACTCAAATATACATCTTGCATGCTCTTCCTGACACATATTCTTATATGATAAGATTCCGTAATCAGGTGATATTGTTACGATTTCCCCCGGCTCAACATCTCTTACAAACTCAGCCCCTATCGTATCAAGGGCACAGCTTTCCGATGCCAAGATATAGGCATTATCTCTCTTACCGATACAAAGGGGTCTGAAACCAAACGGGTCTCTTGCACCAATCAGCTTTCTCGGACTCATAATTACGAGGGAATATGAGCCTTTTACCTTTTTCAACGCTCTAAGTACCGCTTCTTCCACCGAAGCACATTTTACACGTTCTCTGGCTATATGATAAGCAATAACCTCCGAATCTATCGTTGTCTGGAATATCGCTCCCGACAGCTCAAGCTGCCTCCTCAGTTCCGGCGCATTCACCAGATTGCCGTTATGTGCAAGTCCCAATGTTCCTTTTACATAATTGAGTACAAGCGGCTGGGCATTCTCTATCGTGCTGGCACCTGCTGTGGAATACCTTACATGTCCAATACCAATATTTCCACTTAACCCAGCAAGCAAATCCAGTGTATAAACCTCATTTACCAGTCCCATTCCTCTAAGTGATGAAACCTTCCCTTTGGGGCCATCCGTATCCGATACCGCTATTCCGCAGCTCTCCTGACCTCTGTGCTGAAGTGCAAACAGTCCATAATATATGGAATTTGCAACATCATTACCAGCAAAATCATACATACCAAAGACGCCACATTCCTCATGCATTTTGTCATCTTCAAAATAATGAGTCTTTATACTTCTGTTCATATAATCCCTCTTCTCGTTTCGCAATTTTATGATGTCAACAAATTTAGGAATTTTCTATACCGCAAAATCTATTCCTCTGTGGCATACCCTTTTTCTTTAATAAGGTCTACCATTTTATATACATACTTGTTGCACAGTTCATCTGTCGCTGCCTCTACCATAACCCTGATGACAGGCTCGGTTCCGCTGCGTCTCAGCAGAAGCCTTCCATCATCACCCAGCTCTGCTGCTATTTCATCATTCAGTTTAAGAACATCCGCATCATTCATAACAGCTTCTTTATCCGATACACGCACGTTTACAAGAAGCTGCGGATATATCGTCAGACTGTTAAACAACTCTGACAGCTTCACCTTTCTGCCTAATATGGTCTCCATAATCATCAGAGAGGTAAGCACGCCGTCTCCTGTTGTAGCATACTTTGAGAATATAATATGACCGGACTGTTCTCCGCCAATCGAATGACCATGCTCCATCATATTTTCAAATACATATTTGTCACCGACGGCTGTCTTTTCGTATTTAATGCCTTTCTTGTCAAATGCCTTATAAAGTCCCAGATTTGACATGACAGTTGTAACAACCGTGTTGTTATTCAATTCTCCCTTATCCTTCAGATAACGGCCGCATACATATAGAATCTTATCTCCATCAACAATTTCACCCTTATCGTCTACGCAAAGACATCTGTCAGCGTCGCCGTCAAAAGCGAAGCCCACATCAAGCCCTTTTTCCTTTACAAATTCCTGTAAATGCTTAATATGTGTCGAGCCACAATCTGTATTAATATTGGTACCGTTAGGCTCATTATTGATAACATAGGTCTTCGCACCCAATGCATCATAAACCGATTTTGCAACAAGATAGGATGCCCCATTTGCACAATCAAGACCGATTCGCATATTTTTAAACGGACGTGTCGGTATCGTCATCAGATAGCCGATATATCTGTTGCGTCCCATTGTATAATCAGTTGTCTTTCCTATATTATCCTTTGTTGCAAGTGGAATCTCCGGAAGCTCGCCGTCAATATACTTCTCTATTTCTTCTTCAATATCCGCCTCCAGCTTATAGCCCTGACCGTTTATCACCTTTATTCCATTGTCATAATACGGATTATGACTGGCCGAAATCATAATTCCACAATCGAAACCACCTGTACGAACGATATAAGAAACGCTCGGAGTCGGTGTAACATGCATCAGATACACATCTGCACCGCTTGCCGTAAGACCAGCCACAAGTGAATACTCAAACATATAGCTGGACAGCCGTGTATCCTTACCGATTACTACCTTCGCTTTACCTTCCGGATTATTCTTTCCATAGTAATAGCCAAGATATCTGCCTACCTTATACGCATGCTCTACCGTAAGGTCCTTGTTTGCTTCTCCTCTAAAACCGTCTGTTCCAAAATATTTGCCCATTGATATATCCTCACTTATCTATTATTCTAAACTGTCAAATACAGCTTATTGCTCTTACTGATATTCTTTATCAGCATCTGATTCCTGCATAACCAGAAGATCTACCGCTTTTTCATGTATATGTATTTCAGCTTCTCTGTAATCACCGCCAAACTCGCCGTCTACAGTCCATGAAACAACCTCCTCACTTACCAGCTTCACATTTTTTGCACGGAACGATACCATGCTTTTCTCATTTGTATCACCTGTAAGCAAAGCATGAACGATTCTGTTCAAATCCGCCGGATTATTAATTTTCTTTATCAATATACCCTCAAACAGTCCGTCATCAAATTCCACTCCTTTTCTCATTATGCTCTTAAAGCCACCTATCGATACGGAATTTGACACCATTCCAAAAATGAAATCATCCTCGACCATTCTGCCGTCTATATCTACAATCATATGATATGTCGGAATATTAACCACACTCTTGATTCCCTGAAGAATATAAGCCGCATGGCCAAATATATTCTTCATATTTTGCGGTGTCACATATGAGGTATCTGAAAACACGCCAAATGCCGCTACATATACAAAATGCTTTTTATTTAAGCTTCCTATATCCACGGAGAATGGACTTGCCTTTACCAGCATTTCCGCCGCCGCCACAGCCTTCTTCGGGATTTCAAGACTGCTTGCATAATCATTTGTGGAACCACAGGGAATATATCCAAGAGGCTTTTTAAGCCCTGATTCCATAAAACCTGATATCGTATTTCCTAAGGTTCCGTCACCGCCTGCACAAACGATAACATCATATTCATTCCCCTCTTCACATACGATTCGCTCTGCGTCATCCGGTGACTGGGTTAAATAAGTTCTTACCGCATAATCATTCTTACAAAATACATCAAGTACATCAACCAGACAATCCTTCAAAGTCGTTCTACCCGCTTTTGGATTCATAATAAAAAGCATACTTTTCATACTTCAAATCTCCTATACTACGCCACACATTACGCCATACCCTTACTTGCCATATAAAGGTCATAGCCCTTCTTTCTCAGCTTACATGCCGGACAATTTCCGCATCCCTCACCCTTGATTCCATTATAGCAGGTAAGTGTCATATCCCTTATGATATCAAGGCCGCCAAGCTCATCAGCCATCTTCCATGTTTCCATTTTGTCAATCCACATCATTGGTGTAATTATATCAAATTCATAGTCCATTGCAAGATTTAACGTCGTATTTAAGGATTTAATAAAAATATCCCGACAATCAGGATAGCCTGAATAATCGCTCTGGGACACACCTGTTATGATATCCGTTACCCCTCTCTGTTTTGCAAATACCGCCACAAAAGAAAGAAACAGCAGATTCCTTCCGTCTACAAAAGAATTTGGTGTACCTGTTTCCGGTGCATTTTCGTCCACCTGAATATTCCTTCTCGTAAGGGAATTCGGTGCCAGCTGATTCAGGAGGGTCATATCAAGTATATGATGCTCCACGCCAAATTTTTCTGCGATTTCCTTTGCACAGGTTAATTCCAATGAATGTCTTTGCCCATAATCAAAAGACACTGCATACACCTTCTTATATTGCTTAATTGCCCATAGCAGACATGTGGTACTGTCCTGTCCGCCACTAAATACAACAACCGCTTCATCCTTATTCTTCATCTTTTTATCCTCCAAACATATCATTTACAACACCTATATCAGCATCTGTATACCATTCTTCTTGTATCCCGCTCCGTTTCTCATCTTCCTTCTACTTATTTAAAAGCAACAGCCTGTTCTGCAGCTGAATATCTGTTTCAAAGCGTCCTCTAAAGGTTGACGTTACGGTCTTACTGCCCGGTTTCTTGATTCCTCTGGCAGTCATACAGCTATGATTTGCCTCAATAAGCACAGCAACATCCTCCGAACCGGCAACCTTGCTTATTACATATGCTATATCTGCTCCGATTCTCTCCTGAAGCTGAAGTCTTCTTGCCACCATATCTGCTATTCTGGCTATCTTGCTCAATCCTATAACCTTATCCTTCGGTATATATGCCACAGATACCTTCATATTATACATCAGAGCCAAATGGTGCTCGCAATAGCTGAATACCTCTATATCCTTTACAAACACCATATCATCCGTATGACGTACAACATCCTCCTCATTGAAGGTCTTGCCATACATCTCTGCCAATTCATCATTTGTATAATTCATACCCTCAAACACCTCTTCATACATCCGTGCCACACGGTCAGGTGTTTCAAGTAATCCTTCTCTGTCCGGGTCATCTCCAAGGGCAATCAAAATTCCTCTGACATGTTTCTTTATTGCTTCTTTATCTATTGCCATCTCTACACTCCTCTCATATCCGCATCCCAAATGAACTTATGCAGCTGCAGCTGCAATTTGACATCATTCATATTATTTTCAATCATAAAATCAACGATTTCTTCAGGCTCGATTTTTCCAAATACCGGGCTTAAATACACCTTTGTTCTATCACATAATCCAAACGAATAAATAATGTCTCGCGCCCGCTCCAAATCATTTGTCGAACCTACAACAAATTTAACCGTATCATTTTTATCAATATAATTATAATTGGATATACACATGGCAGCTTCCATATTGCTGCTGCCCAGCTTATAATCAAGCGTATATGAAATCTTATCCGTAACGGCTTTAAATTCCGCTATATCGATACTTCCGTTTGTTTCAACCTCTATCGAAAGTGCATCATCAACAGAAAGCATAAGAAGCAGCTTATCAATATCCTCTACAATTAGCGGCTCGCCTCCTGTAAGGGTTACATTTTTTATTTCAGTCCGCTTAATATAATCATATATCTCTTCTGCTGAAAATTCCTCATACTGCACATCTGCGGCATTTGCCCATTGTGTATCACAATAGCTGCAATTTAAATTACATCCTGCAAATCTTATAAATACAGCCAGTTCTCCGGCTCTCTGACCTTCCCCATTGATACTTACAAATCTTTCTACAACCTTATATTTACTCATAGCTGTCAGTCCTCGGTATATGATGCCACATTATTAGGCGTTTCATATACACTCACTTCTATAATTTTATATCCTTTTTTCTTCATCTCTTCAAAAAAATAACGGGAAAAATTCTCCGCTGTAGGCCGAAACGGAAGCTCAACTATTTTAAAGCCTTCTTCAATCAGCGCTTCCATCGTTTTTTCCTTCAAAGTACTCTTTTCTATAATCAGACTATGGTCCATTTCCATTGTCAACTTTTTCAAGTCATTTTTTAAATCTGCGAAATCTACTACCATTCCTCTGTTCTGCCTGTCCTCTGCCAGTTTATCATTCCCTGCCTCTACCTCCACAGTCCATCTATGACCGTGAATATTTTTACATTTCCCGTTATACTCCGACAAAAAATGGGCACTGTCGAAGCTTTCCTTCGTTTTTAATTTGTACATTATCTTCTCCTTCTTATATACTCCTCATAGTGTGTTCTTCATTCTATGAAAACATCGTTGCGCAAACATAAAAACAGCCGAAATAGGACACTCCGGCTGCTTTCATGTCCTGGTTTTATTTATTGACAGGATGGTACGAATGAACTGTCATGGAAGATTTCTCTTCCTGATATTCTGTTTTTATATATTCAAGAATCCCTTTACAACCTTCAGCATGTCCTCCTTGTCACATACAGTATCATGGAGTACTGCTGCCGAACGGATATCCTCTATCGCCTGTGGAACCTTTACACCTGACAGCTTGTTCAGCTCATCTACAAGCTCAAAATCCGTCTTGGAATCATAGGCCTCATCGATGGCATTCATTACACTTCTCGTAAACTTATACGGACTTGCTGTTGACGCAATAACAGTAGGGGTTGTATCACCTGTTTCAGCAACATATTTCTCATATACGGCTGCTGCAACTGCTGTGTGGGTATCCATAATATAATGCTCTGATTCATATACCTTCTTTATCGTTGCTGCTGTTTCAGCCTCCGTAGCATAGCCGCCTTCAAATTCTGCCAGCTTCTCTTTCATCTCATCCGTAATGGTATAAATCCCCTCTGATGTAAGTTTTTTCATAAGCTCTGCATTCTTCTTGGCATCATTTCCTGCAATCTTATATATCAGTCTTTCAAGATTGCTTGAAATCAGTATATCCATCGATGGTGATGAGGTTAAAATAAACTCTCTGTTTCTGTCATATGTTCCTGTCTTGAAGAAATCATAGAGAACCTTATTATCATTTGAAGCGCAAATAAACTTTGCTATTGGAAGACCCATTTCCTTTGCATAGTAAGCAGCAAGAATATTTCCAAAATTACCGGTCGGTACAACTACATTAATCTTGTCACCTGCCTGAATACTTCCATTTGCTGCCAGCCTTGTATAGGCATATACATAATATACCATCTGTGGTACAAGGCGTCCGATATTGATAGAATTCGCTGATGAGAACTGATATCCTTTCTCATTCATATAAGAAGCAAGTTCTGCATCTGAGAACATCTTTTTTACCCCTGTCTGGGCATCATCAAAGTTACCTGTAATTCCTACAACAAATGTATTGTCACCCTTCTGTGTAACCATCTGTTTTTCCTGAATCGGACTTACACCATGCTTTGGATAAAATACGATAATCCTTGTCCCCGGAACATCTGCAAAGCCCGCAAGAGCTGCCTTGCCTGTATCCCCTGATGTAGCAGTCAGTATCACAATCTCATTCTTTACACCATTCTTCTTTGCTGAAGTAGTAAGCAGATATGGAAGAATCGAAAGCGCCATATCCTTAAAGGCTATTGTGGAGCCGTGGAAAAGCTCCAGATAGTTAGCGCCTGCCTTATTTACAAGCGGAGCTATTTCAGGTGTATCGAACTTCTTATCATACGCAGAATAAATACAATGCTTTAATTCATCCTCTGTAAAATCCGTAAACATCAGCTTCATAACCTCATAGGCTATCTGCTGATAATTCATCTGCGCCAGTTCTTCTATCGATACATCAAGTGCAGGTATAGAATCCGGCACAAAAAGACCACCTTCATTTGCCAAACCTTTCAGGATAGCCTCGGATGCCGTCGCTGTCTCATTTGCATTTCTTGTACTTCTGTATATCAGTTCCATATAATCTCTCTCCTTATATGTAAATTCGCACCTCGCCGTCGCTCATGCTCATTAAGCGTGCTCATTTCACCATAGCAACTAAGCTCTCCTACGGTTCGCTAAGGTGCTAGGTATATGTTCTCGCTAAATTCGCACCTCGCCGTCGCTCGTGCTCATTAAGCGTTCACATTTCACCATAGCAACTAAGCTCTCCTACGGTTCGCTAAGGTGCTAGGTATATGTTCTCGCTAAATTCGCACCTCGCCGTCGCTCGTGCTCATTAAGCGTTCACATTATATCACAGCAATATATAAAAAACAAGAAGCCCTTTTGAATGATAAAGGACTTCTTGCTAAAGCTTCTAATTTACTTATTTCATATATACATCATAATAACCCATTGCGAAGTTAAGTGCCTTCTCATGTGTTGAGAAATATACATCAAGGTGATTACCTGTAATCGCACTGCCTCTATCCTGAACGACATATGTATGTCCGTTAATTACAAGCTCTGTACCAAATGCAAATTCACTTGGCGCTGCTATTGTTACGCCTTCTACAGCAGGATTACCTGATGCTGTTACAGGATTCTCTGTATTGCTCCACTGTCCACAGCAGATTTCACATGGACAATATGCTGTAAGAAGATAAGTACCAAGGTATGTACCCTGCTCATCATCATATTTAACTTCTTCATCAGGAAGACCGTCTGTTGACTTACTTGTAGTAGCTTCTGTCGTATTCTTTGCCTTCTCTGTTGTTGCTTCCTGCTTAACATCTTCATTTGGAAGACCGTCTGTTGACTTCTCAGTTGTAGGAGCCTCTGTTGGTACGAAAACAAGCTCTGTAGTAGTAACCTCTGCTGCTTCTGTCTTCGCTTCCTGCTCTGTATCTGTTGCTTCCTCTGTATCTTCAGCCAGCGCTAAAGCAGCTGCTCTCTTCTCTGAACGCTCAACCTTTGAAAGCTTCTCTTCAGCCTTTGCCTCCTGCATCTCTTCAAATTCTGATTTAGCATACTCTACAGGAGCATCAGATACTGAATCCTCCTCTACAGTAGCTACGGAAACCAGCTTGCCGTCTGATGATACCATACTATCATCGGTTGATACTGTTATATAGGTAGCAACACCAACTGCAACAACTACAACTGCGATTCCTGCTCTTTTTAAATACTTCTTTAGTTTAGCTGATAACATCTTAGATGAATCTGTAAACTTTTTCATAATATTTTCTCCTTGATTTCTTTATGATTTCAAAAATGTTACAAAATCATTAACAAATGATTGTAAGCACATTATAATACCCCACAATAAAAAGGTCAAGCAAACCTGAGATTTTTGTTAACTTTTTACAGTAACCTGTCTTAAAGTTCAAAATCTCGTTGTGTTTTTTTACATAAAATAGCAATCTTTTTATGCATTTTAAACATTTATTAGGATTAACATTTTTGAAACATATTGGCATGTTGTATATTTTTATATGAAGAAAGGAGCGCATTTCAGCCGCCTGAAACACAAAACATTAAAACAGACTGCCTTCCGTCCATTTATCAAGAAGCTCTTTCATTTCATGGTAGCTTTCTACCTGATTAACCAGATTCCGTAATCTCGCTGAATCCTTTAGGCCTGCCGAATACCATGCCACATGCTTTCTCATCTCATGTATTCCGGTATATTCGCCTTTAAATTCTATCATCAAATCTGCATGACGAAGCATCGTCCGTTTAACCTCATATAGATCAGGTCTGTCCGGTATCCTTCCTGTCCTGAAATATTCCTTAAGTTCGTGGAAAATCCAAGGATTTCCTCTTGCCCCTCTTCCTATCATAAAGGCATCACACCTCGTCTGTTCCTTCATATTGATAACATCCTGTGGTGTGAGAATATCTCCATTACCTATGACAGGTATGTTTACGCTGTCTTTGACCCTTGCAATAACATCCCAGTCAGCATGTCCACTATAATATTGCTGCCTTGTCCGACCATGCACGGCAACCGCTGCCGCACCGCTTTCCTCTGCAATTTTTGCTATCTCCGGTGCATTGATATGTTCCGCATCAAAGCCACTCCTTATCTTTATCGTAACAGGAAGCTTTGTTGCTTTCGCCATCTTCGACACGATTCGCCCTACCAGAACAGGATTTTTCATCAACGCAGAGCCTTCTCCGTTATTCACGATCTTCGGAACAGGGCATCCCATGTTGACATCAATAAAAGAAAATCCTCTATCCTCTATCTTCTTTGCCATTTCAGCAAGAAGATTCGGTTCAGAGCCAAACAGCTGTACGCCTATCGGTTTTTCCTCTTCACAAACAGCAAGAAGCGGCACCGTATTCTTATTATCATAATACAAGCCTTTTGCACTTATCATCTCCGTGTACAAAATATCGCATCCCTGTTCTTTGCACAAAAGACGAAATGGCTGGTCGCATACACCAGCCATAGGCGCAAGAATTAATTTATTTGTAAAGTCCATAAATCACCTAACATTATCATATCAGCCATTATAAATTATTTCTGTTTATCCATAATGATACGCAGTCCGTGAAGTGTTAAATCAGGATCATATACATCGATGCAGTCTGTGTTTTCATAAATCATTTTACCTAAACCACCCGTTGCTACAACCTTCATATCACGAAAACCGGATTCCTTTTTCATTCGCTTTACGATATATTCCGTCTGTCCGATATATCCAAGACATACACCCGCCTGCATACTCGATATGGTATCCTTACACAAAATGGTATCCGGAACTTTTATTTCTATCTCGGGCAGCTTCGCAGTTCCACTCCACAAGGCGTTTGCACTAAGCCCTATACCCGGAGATGTAACTCCCGCCGTAAAGCTTCCCTCACCGTTTACCAAATCATATGTAGTCGCCGTGCCAAAATCAAGAACCAGTACAGGTCCTCCATATATATAATAAGCGGCAACTGCATCCACAATACGGTCGGCACCAAGCTGTTTCGGATTTGGTATGGCGATATTAATACCGGTCTTGATTCCCGGCTCAACAATCAAAGGACTGATTCCAAAATACTTTTTTATTCCGTTTGTAAGCGAATGCATAATATTCGGAACTACGGAAGCTATAACCACCTCATTGATTACATCATTTGACAGATTTCTCATTCTGAGTAATTCACACAAAAATACGCCGAACTCATCGGAGGTTCTTGATATTCCCGTTGTCATTCTAAATGTTTTTTCAAGCCGCTGTCCGTCATAAAGACCAATGGTAATATTCGTATTACCCACATCAATTGCAAATAGCATATTATATTTCCTCTGTTCTTCCACAAAAGCAATAACCGGTACGTTTTGCTTTCGTTTATTTATTCCCACTCATCCAGATAAAATACCTTAAAGTACATCTCAAGGCTCTGAAACAAGTCTTTCTTTTCCTCACGAAGCTGTTTTATCTTCAGGGCACTTCCTATATCGTCATAAAGCAAATCCTCGTCATATGCCTGTGTTACCATATTCAGAGCACCATCCCCGGTAAACTCAAGCGTCAGTATACCACCTATATCCTCGGTAAACAATACGCACATGATTTTCAGTTCTTTTTTTATCTCCTCCGGAAGTCCCTCAAAATCCTGATTCAGATAATATTTCTGTTCATATTTGGAAGCGGCACACAAAACAATTCTTTCAGAATCCATTATAACTCCTAACCAATCACATCAGCCATATCATACATACCCGGTTTCTTTTCTTTGAGAAACTTGGCTGCTTCTACGGCACCTTTTGCAAATACGGATTTTGAATAAGCAGTATGTTTAAATTCAATCACTTCATCAATTCCTGCAAATAATACCTCATGTTCTCCGACGATAGTACCGCCACGCACTGCCGATATCCCCAGCTCCTTCTTACCTCTCTTTTGACGAACCTGACTTCTGTCATAGACATACTCATATTCGTTATCACGCGCTTCATTAATGGCGTCAGCCAAAGCGATAGCCGTACCTGACGGCGCATCCAGCTTCTGATTATGATGCTTTTCTACTATTTCTATATCATATCCTGCAGGTGCAAATACATTTGCCGCATCCTTGAGAAGCTTCATCAGTGTATTGATACCAAGCGACATATTTGCCGATTTTAAGATAGCAACCTCCGCACTTGTTTCCTTAACCTTTTCAAGCTGCTCTTTGCTTAAGCCTGTTGTGCAGAGAACTACAGGGATTTTTCTTTCAAGGGTATAATTCAGAAGATTATCTACAGCCGCAGCAGCAGCAAAATCCACAATAACATCAGCCTCTACATCACAGTCATATATATTTGTAAACACCGGATATCCATTATCTCTGTTATCTACCATGTCAATACCGGCAACGATTTCTGCATCAGCATCCCCTGCTACAATGCCCGTAATTACCTGCCCCATCTTGCCGTTACATCCATGCATAATTATTCTAACCATTTTATCCTCCATGCTTCTCATATGTATCTTCGTTGTTCATATGTATTAAAGTATACCGTATGAATTCATAACCTTCTGGAGCCGGTCTACATTATGCGGCTCCATTTCCGTAAGCGGCATCCTTAATGTGCCTCCGCAAAGCCCCATCAATTCCGCTGCCTTCTTAACAGGAATTGGATTTACTTCACAGAACAATACATCACATAAATCGATTGCAGCTAACTGAAGTGCAAGGCTTCCTGCAACATCGCCTTCAAGATACTTTTCTACCATGTCATGTGTATCCTTTGGAATCACATTTGCAGTAACCGAAATAACACCCTTTCCGCCCAATGCAAGAATCGGTACCACCTGATCATCGTTTCCCGAATAGATGTCTATACATCCCTCCGCAAGTCTTGCAAGTCTTGCAACCTGACTGATATTGCCCGATGCCTCTTTGATTGCTACGATGTTCTCCACATTCTTTGCAAGATATACGGCAGTCTCCGGCTGAATATTGCAGCCTGTTCTTGAAGGCACATTATACATAATAATCGGTACATGAACCGCATTTGCTATGGCTGTATAATGTGCTATCAAGCCTTTTTGGGTTGCCTTGTTATAATATGGTGTAACTACAAGAAGACCATCCACACCATAGCTCTCTGCCTCTGTAGAAAGATAGATAGCTGTTGCTGTACAGTTTGAGCCGGTTCCTGCTATAACCGGTATTCTGTGGTCTGCATATTCTACACATTTTTTGATACACGCAAGATGTTCCTCATGTGACAGTGTTGATGCTTCACCGGTTGTTCCGCAAATGATAATGGCATCTGTTCCGTTTTCCACATGGAACTCTACGAGGTCTTTCATTTTATCGAAATCCACTTCTCCATTGCCCTTAAAAGGTGTTACTAATGCTACTCCTGAACCTGTAAAAATTGACATATCATTGTCCTCCTCAATAAAATATTCTTCTTGATTATGAGCTATAAGTAATCCCCCGCAGAATGAAAAAGGCAGGTAGCAAAAGCCAACCTGCCGAATAATCTCAATCCATCAAGTAGCTCTCCATCAAATGATGACAGTCATACAGTTCTTTACTGCACAACCAGAAATGTGTCTCATGGACGGCATATTCCTTCGGCGGTGTTCCCTTTCCATATATCTCATCTGCATCCACATACATCAATATATGTAATCATAAATACCGCGCCTCTACTATATATTATTCTAATAACCATTAGATAGTGTAACTATAACACCAGAAAAAAAGTATGTCAACCATTATCGTCAACGATAGGAACCCTGCCTGCTTTTCTTTTCTCTTTTCTCCTGATATAGCTTTCTGTCAGCCTCCGACAGTACATCATATATATTCAAATCAGGATGACATGAAATCTCACAGATACCACAGCTCATCTCTATCGGATATGGTTTCCCAAACATATTGTTATATTTTTCAGTACTGTATTTCACAGCCGCTTTGATAGCCTCTTCATTTAATATCTCCGATAAAGCAAATACGACAAACTCATCTCCACCAAATCTACCTACTACACTTTCTGTCCCTTCAAATGCATCCTTAAGAATCGCAGCAATGGTTTTCAGTGCAAAGTCACCATCGTCATGACCATACACATCATTTATCATCTTAAGATTATCCATATCTCCATATAACACATAGGCTTTCTTATTCCGGTTCTCTGTAGAAACCACTGCATTTTTTACATATTCAAGATATCCAAGTCTGTTTTTAACCCCTGTCAGCTGGTCTGTTCTTGAAACCTCTTTTAACATATCGTTATTTTCCGCAATACGGTTCATATCCTCTTTCAGATTATTTTGAATCTGCTCCTGCTGTTCCAGCAAAATAAGAGACTTAAGCGCTACCGATATCTGCACGGCTATCGGCTCAAGGTTTGCAAAATACTCAAAATGTGTTTCGCTCAGCAACACCCCGTATAAATCCTCACCTGAAAATAACGGAGACATAACCAAGGTAAGTCTTCTGTCCTCCGGAAGATACTCCGGTGCAAAAATAGATTCTGTCTCAACGGAATTATCCTCTCCCGATACCGCACAGGCTTTACCGTCCTTATAATATGCCCGAAGCAGCATTCTGTCAGGAAGCTTAAAGGCTTCATGCCGCGGATGGCGGATTGGTTCGGTAAATGTATACATATATGCCGCATTGATACCGATGAGCGACAGATTGTCAAGTGCTCTCTCATAAGGTATTCTATCACCTATGTACATTCTGAACATGTCAAATGTCATTTCGTTAATCTGTTTTGTCATTTTTTCCATGCCGGTCTTTTGTCTCCTGACTACCTGCCAGTTCGCAATAGCCAATTCCCGATAGAAGTCGGAAAATAATTCCATAATATGCAGACGCATATTATCGTTTTCAACAAATCTGCACAATTCATATTGAATAATTTTTATAGCATTTGCCAAAAGCTCTATCGTCGTATATCGATATAGTGGTCTCGTAATAATATGCAAAAAAACACTCTTTGCTTCCTTATCCAATTCTGAAAGCCTGTTATTCTTCACGATTTCTACAAGAAGTTTTACAAATCCGGCTATTTCATTCTTCACCTTACTCAGCGTTCTGCCTTCCGCATAACTGCCAAACAAATATGTATTGATACTGTCACATGCCTCTTGTATGTTATCCGCAGTCACCAGATTATATAACCCCATCTGCTCTGCAACAGTATGAATATCATATCCCTTACAGCCACATGATGAACGTATAATCAAATGCGTATCGACACGCACATCCTCTATTCTTCCTGACTCAACCATCTGTTTTGCCCTAACAATAGCCTTGTAGGCAAGCTCAGCAGCATTTGCTTCAATCGTCGTAAGCGAAGGTACAAGTGTCGGTGCAAACTCTGAATTGTCAAAACTTACTACAAGCAGTTCCTGTCCGACCTTAATTCCCATTTTCGAAAATGCATTATATCCTCCGAGAGCCATCCTGTCATTGGCAAAAACAACTGCATCAAATTCAGGATGCTTTTCTACAAACTCACCAATTAAGCCTTCACTGCTCTCTTCAAAATTTCCATAGATAACATATTCATCTTTATACGGAATATCCGTTTCTGCCAAAGCTTCCTTATACGCTTCAAATCTTTCCATTGCATCTACATTTGTCTTCGGTCCGCTTACATAGCCTATTTCTCTTGCACCATGTTCCAAAATCAAATGCTTGATTGCCTTTTTAAAAGATTTTTTATTGTCAAAAATAATAGACTGATATCCATCCATTCTTGTATAAAGAGTGACAACAGGAATCCCCAAATATTGTTCCAAGAATTGATACCGCTCCTCTTCTGTGATACGACAGCCTATCATTCCCATCATAATATAAAGCACATCAATATGCTTTCCACTTACAAACTGAAACAATGTATTATACTGATATTCATAATGCTCATGCTCCTCCGATATATCTACCCCATCAAGATACATTCCCGGAAATATAAAAACATTTGCATCAATAGCAATCGCCCCAAGCTCTGCCCCCTTAACTGCTTCACTTGTAAATACGGCATCTATATCATCTATTAAAAGACCTATATTTAATCGTTTGCGCATGACATACTCCTTTAAACCAAACAGTCTTTCTCCAAATACTTTAATCAAAATTATACCACTATATCCCTTGCTGCCACAAGCAAATAAATATTGAATTTTCACGAATCAATTCACAAAACTAAAAAAAACCCAAGAATTTATTTTTCTTCAAGATATCCAATTACAACAGTTCTTGCATCTTCAAATTCATATGAACAGGTAGACAACGTAATCATCTGCTTATTTCCAAGAAATTCTATGGAAAAATCATTTAAAACCAGTGCCTTATCGGAAATCTGTTCAAGATAATCCGATTTCTCCCTTTCAGTAAGAAATACAGCTTTATAAGCAATGCCATCACTTTCCGATACCATACAGGCGACAAAATGAATGGTATATATCCTATCCCCGGTTGTCAGATATCCCGTACGATGGGATAAAAAATAATCCTCATCCTTATATTTATCAAGACCCGAAAACATCATGCCGCCCTTGATGTGATGGCCATATATAATCGAATTAAAATCTGTAAAATCACCACTGACACGATAATCCAGAAAAGGTACGCCAAGGCTTGAGATTTCTTTTTCAAAACCGTGGTTCAGATAATAAGAATTATCCTCCCCCTGTACCACCGGAAAATCAATCTCAGTATCAGGAATTGTAATCCAGGCAACCGTATCAGGATTAATAGAAAGACAATCAGCCAGATAATTGACATCTGTTTGAACGCCTTCAGGTTTTATGCCTTCGTAAACCTGAAGTTTCGTTTCATACTCCCGCTCAATCTGCCCGCCTTTATCGTATAAATAAAAAATGGCAGTAAGAATCCCGGCCAGAATTAAAACCAAAACAACTATAATAATAATCAATCGCCTTTTCTTCATAACGTTTAATTCCCTGATGTTGTCTCTGACGCTGTCTCTGTCGATACCTCTGATGTTGTCTCTGACGCTGTCTCTGACGATACCTGAGTAAAGTCATTGTCAAATGCCCCTTTGATTGTAGCTTCATCTTTATCCTGATAGGTGGTGGCGGAAACAGCCTGAGCAATCACCTCTATCTGAAATCCGGAGTCAAAAATTCCATTATATTCTGATTTCAAAACCGGAAGCTTCAGATAATAAAACAAGCACTCTGTACTTTCTCCGGGAGCAAGTGAAGTATATCCCTGCCCGTCTTTATAGTAATACCAGCCATCATCATCTCTGATAAATCCCGCAGGATTCGTATAGGAATAAGTGGAGCCGTTCTTCGTAACCAGAGGTACATCAGTAACCTCAGTACTCTCAATCTGACAATAAATTGCTGACATAATTGCATAGTATATGGTAGCATCAGAGTCCGGGTCAATCTCCACATACTTGCCATCATCATCTACTGTCTTTATAACGATTTTCATGCGCACATATACATCATCCTCAGATGCATTATAGATATACGGGTCCTTTTCTATCGTCATGCCCGGCTCCATTTTTGAAGCCTTAGCCTTACCGGTTTCCTGCCAGTCCGGTTCAAATAATTTTATGGTTATCTCTTTTGAAGTCGCCTTATTTGTTACAGCATCCCTGCCGGAAAAGAAAGCAATGCTCAGTCCACAGATAAGCAGTCCCACAGCAAATACCAGAACGCATGACAAAACAACAGTTTTTTTATTTGATTTTATCTTATCCCTGAGCTTCCTCCATGTTTTTTTCATCCTTCTCATTCCTTTTCCTTATTTTATTTCAAGTCTCGCTTTGCGAGACTTGGCACCGGATTTGGGTCAGCTTTGCTGACATGTTTCTATTCCGAATCCGTGTGCATCCTCGCGGAGCGTTTATCTCAGTCGGAGATTGGACTCCCACTGAAACAATCTTCTTTTTACTCACCACTTGTAGAAGTGGGAGTCTTCTTCGACCGAGATAAAACGAACTGTTTCATACATATAAATATCATGATAAATACTATGACAGCTACTGCAAGCCTTATCAATATGTGGCCCGCCTTACTCTGGGCAAAAATAACCAGATAGCCTATAAATGGTATTCCCGCTATAACCTTGCCAATAAGGTTTTCAAACAATACCGGGCTGCCGTCAGCCACGTTATTCATATCTCCCTTTGTATAAAAAAATTCATTCACATAATCTATATCAATTACTCTGTGAGTTACTACTGTTAAACTGTCATCCGCCACATAAGATATAATATCTCCTACCTTTATATCGTCAGCAGGCAGCTTATCTACTATAACCAGAGTGCCTACATCATATACATTTTTCATGCTGCCGGTCTTTACAGCCATAAATCTGAAGCCAAAAATATAACCAAGTATAATGCTTATTCCTACAATAAAAATAACAAAAAGCAACACAGCCGAAGCTATATTGCCTGCTTTTTTTAAGAATTTCATGCTAACTTTTTCCCGTTTTTTTCTTTTTGTTTCTGACTGCAACTGCTGCTATCATGCCGCAAATCAGAACGCCCATTGCAGACAGGATTATAATCTCAGTTTTTACATCAAGGGATGAAAGTCCTGTTTTTGGCGGATTATATGACTCATCTGTGACAGCATAGAAAATCCACTTAAACCTTACCTCTCCGTATATACTTTCATCTCCGCTTCCTTCTCTGATAATGGAAGTACCATTCTCATCCACAAGCTTATGTCCATAATCTATCAGTCCGCCTGCAGCTTCGCCATCCCATGTTACAGAACAGTTAAGAGTTCTGCTCTGTCCCGGAATATAAAGTCCTAAATCAATCGGATTCTGTGTCATATCCACATTACCGATACCGGTTACAAGGCCCTCATAAACCTTAGTACCATCAAGTGTAATAACTTCAGTACACTCATTTTCCAAATCAATCTCGCCCGACTTATCTACCGGCTGTGCATAAAAATAGATATGATATGCCTTATCCCCACGAAGGTTCATAATCTGTATATTCTTGGAATAAACCTGACCCGGAACCATGTCCTCTACCTCAAAGAAATATTCTCCGGTCTCACTATTGCAGGCATTACCATCCTCATCCATAACAGTTAACGCCTCCGGAAGTCCGGCTACCGTTCCCTCCGGCAGCTCCACTTCCGCAAACGTCGATAAAGTATTACAGAAAAAGAGGACAGCAGCGCATGAAAAAAGAATAAATTTATTAAATACCCTATTCATACACTGACCTCCTCTTTCTTATATTACAAAAGACTATTTTCGTTCTTATAGTTATGGAGCTTGTGAAGCTTTTGTTTAATTTGCTGTAGCATCTGGATTTGTACTACCCCAAGTTACTTTACCATTACTATCTACTGTTGCATAAATCCCCCAATTCGCATCATTTACCGCAGTAGTCTTAGAAGTACCCTCTGTAGCCTGAACACTATCTAATGCTACAGTCAGATAGTAGTCAAAACTATAATATGCATCTTGTTTAACGTCGCTATCTAAGGTTACAGAATCAACAAGTTTATTTGTTTCCTTGCCAGATTCAACTATACCTTTGTAATAGAAATAATTATCTGCGCTATTATAATACCAATATTCTTCCCAACCCTTTACAAGGTTAATATTGATAGTAATATAGTTTGGAATTGAGTCGGTGCCCACATTATATGTTGCCACAATATATCCTCCAGCAGTATACTCATCACCAGTTTTTGTTGATGACATTTCCTCATAATTTAAAGTCATCGTTTTGCTTTCAGAAGCGGTATTTTTAATTACATACGCATAGTATAAAATAGTTCCATCACTTGTCGTTATTGATTGATAATTTGTAGTATTACTAACTGATTTCAAAATTTTTACTTCATAATATGTAGTTGTAGATTTATTATCTACAGTACTAGTACTTTGATAATATCCCACATACTCCTTATCAACCAATGTACCATCATCACTATCACCAAGATCATTAGTATTTTTTTCACTTCTAAGATAGACTACCAGTCCATCTTCTAGAGTTCCATCATCCTTTACCGTTCCATACACTAACTGATTACCTGCCTGAAGTGCTGTAGCCTCAGCAGTACTTAGTATAACTCCATTAGTTTCATCTAGAGTAGTAGATGTAGTCAGAGTAGTCACATCAATTACGTTGTTTTCAAGGGATAATCTGACAAATGCATCAACACTGCCTGTGTTTACTACAGCTACGTCCTTTTCAACTTCTACGCCTGGTGTCCACTGAGTAGGCACTTCAAAGGTCTCTGTGATAAGTACCTGATAGTCATTTTTGGCGCTTAATTTGTTAGTTACCTCATCTTTTGATGTAAACCATGCGAAGGTTCCGCCTGCAATAATAAGTGCAGCCAAAAGAATTGAGACAGCTAATACTCTTTTCTTTTTTGAATTTTTTTGTTGTTTTTTCTTCATACTTTTTCTCTCCTCTACGTTTCATTTTTAATTATATTTTATTTTTTATCCGGAGCTTCCTCCGGTTTAGAAACACTGTCCGGTGACATCTGAAAATATATCTTAACAAGCTCAAAAAATACAAAAATCATTATAACCAGTGGTATGACAAAATACCATTTCAACTGGACAAACCTGATAATATATCCAATAACCGGAATATGAAATGCTTCCTTCCCTATTAACCTGCTGCTGTCAATTAAGAAACTGTCCTCTGTATCATTGGCGTCACCTTTGGTTTTAAAGCAGGTAACTCCCGTCCCCTGATAATCTGCAAGCACCTGGGTTACCCTATGGGTCAGATATGCCTCAGAATCACTTGAGGGATTAAAGGTTATAACATCCCCCTCCCTTATTTCATCTGCATTTGACAGCTTAACAACCACCACATCTCCTACAGATAACTCAGGCTCCATGGAAGGCGTCAGCACCACATAATATCTGTAACCAAACAAAGATTTCTGAGGGCTTTTGTCTGTGGCAAATAAAATTGCAGCTATGATAATGCCTGCTGATAAGATATATATCATTACGGTTCTGATAACCGAAAAAATCTTATAGCCCCCGGACTTCTCTTCTGACGCTTTATGAGCCAATTCAATGTCCTCATTTTCTACATCTTTACTTTCTGTCTCTTTACTTTCTGTCTCTCTGCTTATGACATCTCACATCCCTTCAGTAATTTTATCATCTGAAAATATTTCAGCAAATCTATCCTGTTCCGGCTTCGGTAGTTTCAATTTCCAATGTTTTATCACTATCATTAATGATAATACCTGAGTCCTTCCACCGTGTATTAACTGCATCTCCTCCCGTCTGAATGGAATCGGATATAACATCTACCCTGAGGGATACTCCACTGTCAATTTTTTCATATGCCTCCTTTTCGATAGATACACTCTCCAAAAGCACTTCTGTGGTATTTCCCGGCGATACAATCTTTTTATAATAGAAATAGCCATCCTTGGGATTATAAATCCAATTTTCACTCCAGTTGTCGGCAAGCGTAAAGGTTACATCACCCATCTTATAAGTATTATCGGTAATCTTAATATCAGTAAGACTTCCAAAGGGAGTATAGGCATCTGCATTTGCTGCTGTTATTACATCTGTTTCTGTTATTACTCCGGATGCGCTTTCATCTACAGCTATATTTATCCATCTCGGTATCATACAGACCCTGATATATGCATCCGTGTTATTCTCATCAGTCTTATCTGCATTAAGTATCCTGACTTCCTTTGTAGCTTTATAATTTATAATATTACCATTCGTATCCTCTACTTTAGTCCAGGTTAAATTCTTAGGCTCAGGTACAGACTCTTTATTTTCATCCCATTCCTCAGTACTTGCATTAGTGTTTTCCTGTACTGCATTGGAAATTTCTGCAGGAAGAAAGTCGTTTTCAGCGCTTTTTATGGACTTATAATTATATACGGCCATAGCAATAAGGGAAGATATCAAAAGGGCTGATACCACAGTAATGCAAAGTATCTTTTTATTCCATTTTACAGATAATCTGCTCTTTTTCACTTTTATTATCACCTGCTATCCATTCCATGCTTTCATCAATTAACGCCGCCTGATATATTGTTTTCTGAATATGACTGTCCCGAAAGATAAGCATAGTCACTTGCATTATTGTAAAATGTTACAGTTGCCATCTGATTATCTCCACTAAGGGCTAAGGTGGTGCCAAGAGATGTAGGAAATGCTCCTGAGGTATAAACAAGCCTTGGCATACTAAATGTAACAGTATTTGTATTATTAGTATCTGCAGTCATTTTACCATTACTTGCTACTCCGCTTGGATATATCCTGACTCTGCTTTGACTTCCGGTGACATATATTTTCATATCCGTACTATTACTTTTAGCAAAGTCGTAATCTGTATCAGACCAGTCTGTTATTTCTGAAACCTTATATATGCCCCGCCTGCCGCACTGCACTACCTGATTTCCTTTATAGCCTGTAATATTGCCGTTTGCATCATATACTTCATTTGTACAGTTTACTCTTGTATAGTATATATCAGGATTATCATCATCTGCATCCTCATAATAAGCAATCTGCATCAAAAATGACTGTTCATCATCAGCGGTATCTGTGTTTATTATCTTTTCTATATTAAGATATAACCATGTAACATCAGTTTCTACCTGATTGGTTATTCTCTCGGTTTTCGTGATGGAATTCGCATATTCCTCTTCCGTAGTTGTTGTTTCCCCACTTTCATCCGTTTCCGTCTTTGTCTTTATATAGGATATGCGGGAAACGTTCTTTATCTCGTCAACACATGTAGCTTCATCAAGCCCTAACGGTTTTTGTGTTCCGGAGAAAACCACCTTATATTTATCACCTTTAGTCAGATTAAAACCTGATAAAGTAAATCCGGTAGCTGCATCAGAAGTATCCTTATTAATCACCAGAGTTATACCGGAACCGGTTGTTCCTCCAGATGTTCCATCAGTTATATCTGTAACAGAAACCTGTTCAAGATTCTCTGCACCAGTTACAGAATCCATAGTAACCTTATATAGTACTATACCTTTCGAAGCATCATATGTAAAGCCTTGTGGAAAAGTATTTGTAAAGCTTATATCCGAATAGGTATCATTATCCGCCTGTTCAAAAAATATGTTATATGCCCTTTCTTCGTTACCATCGCCATCAACATCTGCAGACTCCACTTTCATATCAAATATTGCATGTTGTATATATGCATCCACACTGGTGGTCTCCGAATTATCATCAGTATTACCGTTTAAGGAAATAAATTCCCACTCAGCAGTATTTGTAAGCAGTTCGTTTTTCTTAGTTGCTGCTATATCATCTACCTTAACCTGGTACTCCACATAATAGTCATAGTTCAGCTCTATTTTCGGAATTGTCCAGGTAAGTTTCTTATTTGTATACGAGGTGCTATATCCTGTTGCAGTTCCAGCAGTATTAGTTGTTTCATTCCCGTCTTTATCCGTTTCCGTTACTATACTGACCTTGGAAACCGGGCCGTATCTTGCAGTGCCTGTGGTAAAGTCGGTTTCCTGACGGTATATTTTCATTGAGCCCGGTATATAAGTGCAGCCGTCAGGAACAACATCATATACATTTACCTGTGACGAATCTATATATCCGGTATTATGAAACTTTACCCTGTATGTCAGAGTATCCCCGCTGACAACTGCCTTTCTGTCTGTATCAACGGTAATTTCTGTATCATCAACCTCCCTGCTGCTGCAATCCTCTGCAAATGAAGTGCTGCTATAATTAGCGTCAGCCGCTTCCGTGCTCGCTTCTTCCGTGCTTGCTTCTTCCGTACTCGTCGCTTCCGTACTTGCCGCTTCCGTAACCTCTTCCCCGCCAATTAAAACTGTTTTTTCTCCTGATATATCTGCCTCATTTTCTCTGAACAAAACAATAACTCTCAAATTATCCTTAAACTCCACATAAGCCTCATCTGCGTTGATATTAAATGAAATATATTGAGATATGCCATTAAGAGTTGAAGTGTATGCACTTGCTTCAAATGTAACGTCTCTTTGTGCATCTTTCGTTACCGTAAAGAGCTTTGTTACTTTATCCTGACTCACTTTATATATAGTACAATTATATGCGTATTGCGCCTGTTGAAAGTTAAGCGTGGTAGAGCCTGAAACATTATCTACTCTTCCCATTTCATGCCAGGTGCCCAAATCATCCTGTGCCTCAACTATAAGTGTGGTAATCTTATATTCGGGGTCCCGGCGCCAGCCCACCTCTGTATTCAGCAAACTGGTAACTATACGATTGCTCTTATAGTAATATGTATCTGCATTACTAATAAAATCATCGATTTCAGTCGCATTATATATATCATAATATGTAGATGCTGTATCGTCGTTAAAGTCACCTTTATTAACATCTGAAGGATATGGTTTATCTGCTTCGGTTTGGTCTATAATGCTTACATCGTCTGTTACATACATATCTATCGGTGTAGTCCCGTCAGAAGCTACCTTATGCTCTTCACCTAATATTCCTGTGATAACTTCTACACTGTACTGGTTGGCAGTAATTTTGACAAGCTTTATATCTTCCAGATACCGTCCGTCATTAAGCCTCCAATAATACTTCATATAGTAATAGCCACAGTCATTAACATCAAACAGAGCATTTCCTTTAAATTTCTCAAGAAGGTTACCTGTTACCTCAGCGCCCACATTAATTGTAGTAGTCTCATCTGTATCCTTCATTGTAGTCTTATATACCCGTACCATAGTCTTACCGGCATCAGAATCATTCTCATATGCCAGACCGTCAAACTTCTGGTCCACCATACTTCCTACATTTAGTGAATTTGCTTCGTTAGTATTTAACGGATAGGTTTTATATAATCCAAAGGCAGCTTTATCCTTGTCTGTATCACCCACAGCGGTTGAATATTCTTCTACAATCTGATTATCATAGGGTTTTGCCGTATCCGTTATAGTTGCGTTATCTAAACGATTTTTATCAGTTATTCCATATAACACTCCCACAGCATGATTATACTGTGTCAGAGTAATCGTCTCATTTTCATCATCACCATTTACGGTAACGGTATTTATAAGTTTTGCTTCACTATCGGCATCAGAAGGAGTCGCAACATTAATGGTCATAATATTTCCGGCATTCAGATATGCTTCGGGAAGCAGCCTGAGATTTCGGTTTCCTGTCGGTTCCCCTTTCGTTCCACTGCCTGTAGTAACAGTAACCCAGTTTTTACCGGGAGCAAAATCCAGACATTTCCATACCTTATAACTCTTTCCGCTATCCGGGTCAGAAACTTTTTCAATGGTAAGCACGCTTGGCTTAAATGTTCTGGTATAGTCGCCGGCTGCAATATTAAATTCATCTGCATCATATGTTACAGAAAAGCCGCTTATATCATCGCCAAAATAATTGGCAAAACCGCTGCTTTTATTTTTATTCTGATTAACCTTCCAGCTTTGAACACTCGCATCAGTTGTAAAATAAAATTTGCTCGTTATATCTCTTACGGTATCATAAATCGTTTTCATTTCTTCTACCTTAACCGTAGAATCCGGGTCGCCATTTTTATCAAGTATATAATCATAATGGTCCAGCAATACCGTAGCGGTAGAAGCCAGTGAATAATAATAATATTTCAGCTGACGTTCGTACTTCATCTCTCCGATAAGGTCGTTGGAATAAGCAGTACGGGAAGGTTTACTTGCAAATGTTTTAAGCTGCGGATAATACTCATCATCAGAAGTATCCGCCCATCCCCCATCTGTATTGCCATTATTCATATCAACAGTATCGGTTAATCCACCTGTATCGTCATCTGTATCATTAACGGATGCCTCGGTATATAATCCTGTCAGGCCGGTCAGTCCGCCCAGTGGATTTTCATCAGAATCACTATAACACCCTACGCCTCTTTCACGCATAGCGGTAGTCTGCTTATCATAATAACAGTTAATACACTTTATTACATTATTTCCAGCACTGATTGCCTGAAGATTTCCTTGGTTCCACGCCAAGTTTGTTGCATTGCTGCAACTGTCTTGATAATTAACATATGCGCCGATAAATCCGCCGATACTATTTTTATTATCTTTGCTTACTGAAGTATCCGTAGAGATTCCGCCGACCTCACCGGCAGCATAGCAGTTTTCAAAGATATGCTGTCTTTTAGTACTGTCTGTCTGTATATTTCCACATACCAATCCCGCAAATCCGCCAACATTCTCTCCGGAATATTCCATACCTACAGATGATGTCGAATAGCAGTTTTTAAATACCACCTGGCCTCTGTTAAAGCTAGCATCTGCACGAGTGTCATCATAAATCATTCCAATAAAGCCGCCCAGAGAGGTGTTCCCCTCAATAGCGCCGAAGGTAAAGCAATTTTCAAAATAAGTATTTACCAGAGTTTTTGTACCATTATATGGATAATAAAATCCGTTTTGGCTTCCGATACACGCCCCTATAAATACGCCAAGCATAGTCATTGCATAAATCGTACAATTGGAAAAACAATTTTTAAAAATGACATTGCCCTGAGTACAGGATATAAATGTACCTGAATGTGAAGCACCTAAATCATAAACCTCCGAATCAATCGTCGCGCAATTCTCAAATATTGACGGATACATATCATTCGTCAGTTGCTTGTGATTACCATTACTGTCTTTTACATACCTGCTGTTCCACATCAGCTCTACAGCTTCCACGCTGTCGGAAATAGTTGTCTCTGTACTTCCTTCACTGTTTGTTTTAGTAACAGTTGAAGGAATCTCGGTATAATACCATTTGTTAATACCTGAATCATTATCTCCTATATAGGAGTAGGATGTATCTCTTGTCTGGTCTTGGTCATATGATGCAAAAAGTCCACAATGGGCATTTCCCAGCATATAACTGTCTGAAATAGTACAGTCCTTAAAATAGCACTCTCTATAGTTACAGTTTAAAACCAGCCCAAAAGAGCCCTTATTAGCGTGTGATGCAAGACAATACTCCCAATTTATATTGTCAAAATATGCAAATTTTGAGCTGTTAAACATACCGGTATCCTGAGCAATATACATATTGCAAAAAGATAAATCATGGATTGCATACTTTTCGTCCCAGCAATCGGCGGACGTAGTTTTTTCTGTTGCCGCATTATAGCCGTATATATGGTAACCTAAAAAATTACCGAAATCGCCACGATAGGTGTCGTTTCTTTCACCGTTATTATATGTCCAATCATAATCCGCTGATTTTGCCTTAGCATCCGAAGGTGTCGCTGCAAGTTCTGCCACACTACTCGTATTACTATCGGCTGTCAAATTACTATCGGCTGTCAATGTATATGTATAGGAATAAACGATTTTATTAAATTGTCCATTATAAATTTTATGTCCGTTTCCATTTATTTCCAGATAAACTGATGTATTTTTATATCCGCACCAGCATGTTTGTTTTCCAAGGTCCAAATCACATAAAAGCTCTATTCCTATCTTATTTGCTATATTATTTTCATCTACATCACCTGAGCCGTCAGCTTTATATATTGCTTTCAGGTTATTAGCAAAGTTATATTCGTAATAAAATAACAGGACAGCCAGCTCATCTGCTGTAGATACATAATAATTCCGATACCATCCTCCAAGGGCTTCATCATATTTTACAGTATAATAAATCGAATCAAGCAGGTTCGGATTATTAGCAAGCGCCATAGGATATCTCAAACCAATGCCATTAGCTGTTTTAGTAGAAATCTCTATTTCTTTAGTCACATTGGTTCCATCATCTGTAGGCTCGATACTATTCCACAAATCTGAAGTTTTATCGTCAAGAGCAGCATCAAGGGCATCTCCTGCTAAGGTATAGCTTTCGCCATCTAACGTATATGTATACATTTTTGTTATTCCACTGTAGGCATTAGCTGAGACTGTGTCACCTGTAGTAATTAAAAAATCTGATATATTGGTATCACTACTGATTTTCTTTCCCACACCTGATACGTAAGTAGCAGCATTATCAGAAGGATTAAGCCTTGTTACATATAACCCGCTTGTATCCGCCCAGAAAGTAGAAAGCAGGGTGGTTTTATAACCACTAATAGCTCCTGTATTGGTATTAGTATTAAAACTAATCGTAGCCCATCCTTTTTCTTCCATTTTATCTCTAAACAAACCGGCAATATATGCTTGAGTCAAAGTAGTATCGGCTGTAGTCGTTTCAGCTTCCACCGTATCTATTTTATTTGTCTCAGTATAATTATTTATATAGCTGCCTGCTGCCAGTATAACGGCAAGGATTACAGCCATAACTGATTTCAGTTTTCTACCAAGCTTTGATTGCATTACAATACATCCCCACTTCAAGACTCGCTCACAAATCACAAAAGAACATTGTCTTTTTTTTATGTTTTTACTAACATCATTATAAAACAATTTTCTATTTATGTAAAGTTCTCTGTTATAAGTATCATTTTCTGCTTAAGCTTTTCCATAAACATTTCCAACACAGTACGATGAACTTATCCCCACGGAATGCTTCGCTTATCCGTGAAAAAAGCTGTCCTCCCACAGAAACGGATTTGTGAGATGACAGCCCGTAATTTTCCTATATTTAAATAAATGGCATCACAAAAAAAGCCGCATTTAAGGCTTGCTTGCTTGCTTGCTT
>CAZATW010000006.1:0-57377 GCA_964488185.1 uncultured Coprococcus sp.
ACAGGTAAATCCACGAAACTACAAATTGGAGGTCATTACATATTGTCTAAACAATGTAATAATGCATATTACCATAATTAATATACGTTTCTTTTTCAATTTTTTGTTTCCTCCATTTCAACCTTTTTCATTATTGCATACATACCAATATATGTCAATTCTTACATACAGCATATTTCAAGTAGAAAAATCAAAAAGCTCTATACGATACAACAGTTCTTGTATAGTATAAAGCTTCTTTTATAAAATATTTTTATTTTACCTCTACTATTTCGCCTGTTTGCGCATCCAATAGAATAAGCTGAACAGGCTCATTTATATCCTTATCAATCTCCGCAAATACCCAGACAGGTACATATATAAAGCCGGTATCTGTCTCCTTTGGATAATAGGAAAGCTCTATGGAATTAAAATTTATCTGTAGATAAGCGGTTTTATGTTTTGTATAATAATCGTCAATTGAAGCTTCAAGTGCCGTTATTATCTCATCCCATGATAATAAATCTGCTTTTTTAAGCTCGGACCTTTTTTCCATAGGCATATCACATCCGATACCTACCAGCCCGTTTGAAGCTAATGCTACACGTAATATTGTACCATTTGTAACAATGCCATGAGTATCGTCATACATATTGGATTGATTTTTATATTCACTATTCATATAATCCACATAATATAAACCGGCTGCATATTGTTTCACTCCTGAAATTTCAGGAATAAATGTCATATCATATCCATCATTTTTTCGGTATTCATTATCTGCTGTACCTTGAAAATAAGCAATAAACAAAGGATTCGAAAAAGCAAATGACATTGGCATACACGTTATGCAATTAAGATATGAACAAGCATTTTCAACAGCCTCATCTTCTGTATATATACATGTATTATTTTCTGTTATTTCATCCAGCAAACGATCCTTATTTCTTATATCTGAATATAAATTTTCATTATCTAAAAGCGAACCCCACGATTCGACAACACCGAATCCTTCTGTTATATCAAAGAAATCACAAACGGATATATCAGGATATAGTGACAGATAAACTGAGGCACAGCATCCGGCATCTTCTTTAAAAGTAAGCAAATATTGTTGATTATCTATCGTACCTATATATTGATTTGAAGAAAAATCTGTATTTTTCTCTCTTGTATCTGATGCTTTTATTTTTAAATCGGTGTATTCTTCAATCATATTGGAATATATGGTGCTATATGCCACATCTGGACAGTTTTCTATTTTTTTATAATAATCTATGTAATATTCACATTCTGCTTTTGTAGGCTGACCATCATAAACATATATAATAGAATCTCCAAATATTCCTTCAACCACTTTTTCCCTATATTCCGCATCAAGCTCAATCCTACTACATTCCATAGTATACATTGCAGGTACGTCAGGTACATATATAGCATCATCTGATATATAAACATCATCAATACCGGATATGGAGACATCAAGCTGATGGTTTATGCTCTCCGGCACACCCAGTTCATTTGCCAAAGCTCCATTTTGTATATCTCCCCTTGCCTCCTCAAGCGAATCAATGACAAAGGAGACATCATTATTCTTTTTATGACAGCCTGAAAGTAATATTGCAACAATCAGCGACATAGCCATCAGTATTTTATTGATTTTGATTTTCATTCTTTATATCCTCTATGATAACACCATCTTCTATCCGTATTAATCTGTTTGCATGAGCGGCAATATCCATATCATGTGTTACTATTATGAGTGTCTTTCCCTGCTTATGGAGCTTCTCCAGCAAATCCATTATCTTAAGCCCTGTAGCTTTATCAAGTGCTCCTGTCGGCTCATCCGCAAGCACTATAGTACTGTCTGATACCAAAGCCCTTGCTATGGCACAACGCTGTTGTTCGCCTCCTGACAATTCCGATGGCTTTTTCTTATATAAATCCTGTATACCTACCTGCATTAATGTCTTGATTATTTTTTCTTTACGTTCTTTCTTTGCTACACCTCTTGCCAGTAACGGTATTTCTACGTTTTCATATACCGTATATTGATTGAGCAGTGCAAATCTTTGGAATATAAAGCTGATATTTTGCTTCCTGAACAGATGTAAAGCATGCTGCTTCATCGAACTGACATCCATATCATTATATATGTACTGACCTTCCGTCGCCTTGTCCATGCCGCCTATTATATTAATAAGCGTACTTTTACCTGAACCTGACGTACCAACGATAGCAACATATTCGCCGTCATCTATGTTAAGATTGATACCGTTTAATGCCGGATATGTAACAGCACCGCTTTTATATGACTTTTTTATATCAATAAGTTTAATCAATTTACTTACCTCCTATCAGTTCTATTGGCGAAGCCTTTTTTAATATGATTGCAGGGATAAGGGATACAACCAGCGTAAGCCCGATTCCCACCGCAAACACAATTATGATTAATCTGCCATACAGGGTCTCTTTCAGCATATATGCTGTCATTGTTTCAAGCTTTATCTCTGCAGTTAATTTCCCTGCCACAACACAAAACATAATCAGGGTAGCGACAGTTACCTTTTTTATATTATCTATAAATGCCATTTTTACTATATCCCTATGTGATAGTCCACATGCAAAAAGCACTCCATAATCCTTTCTTTGCGATAATATCGTATTGATCTGGAAACACGAAAGTACCAGACATATAATCACAATAACAAATACAAAAATATCATACATTGAATTGATATCCATTTTATTACTAATTGCTTCCATGTGCTCTGCTACGCTTTCTACATATACTATACTATTTGTATCTGACATGATTTGCTCAAGCGAATTTCTCACATCATCAAAGGTATATCCATCAGCAAGAGAAAAAAAACAATCAACTCCTGTGCCTTCAAGGTCATCAGGCATCAATAAAATACTATAATCCAATACATATGATGAAAACGATGCTTCTTCATCCATCGAAATTAAAGCTGTGCATTCAACGGGCATAGTGCTTTTTTTCTCCAATATTCCCGCTACTACATATGTATCCTTGCCATTTGAGATTATTGTTCCCGGTTCAACAGCATTCTTATATTTATATCCCAAATAAATTGGTACTGCATTACCACTATAGTCAAGTTCCCCAGGATTATTGCCCTTATATAGATTTATATGAAACATCTGATATGCATTAGCATTTAAGTATATTACTTCAAGTCTTGCACCTAAAGCTGCATAAAATGGATTATATACGTTTTTATCCTGAATATTTTGTAAAATATCAAGATTTTCGCTAATCGTTTTTGAGCCTTTATATTCCAAGCTCCACTCACCTGCTATTTCCAGCCCGCTAAGCAGCCATTCATTTGTAGCATACGCTACACAATCAAGCTCATTAACTGTTTCTGCAATATTAAAGTCACTGTTTTTATCATATTCACTTGTGGGCATTTCACAATATGCATATCCAAAATGTTCAATACCGCTTCGCAGTGCTTCATCCATTGATTTTTTGATATCTACATCTGTGCTTATTAAGAAAACCATAACTCCAATTACTGTCATTCCAATTATGTAGAGCACTGTATTTAAAAAGCTTCTTAATCCCTGCCGCCAACCACTATCTAAAGATATTTTCCACAAATATTTTAATTTCATCTATATATCCATAATCCCTTCCACTAGATTTATCCTTTTTATTTTCATCAATATTACAAAAATCGAAGCATATGCCAATATCACCGTAGTTACAAAGATAAACGCCAAGCCTTCAAGGGATATGCCATACCATGCCCTGTCAGCAATCAATATATTATACAGGCTGTTTATAACAAATACGGCAGCTAGCGAACAGATAAGCATCGGACACATTTCCCCAAAAATCTTTCTTGCAATATATCTGTTATCACATCCGCAGGTTCTGTATACAATATAATCCCTTTGTCTTTTTTTCACAAATAAACTTATGACCTGAACATAGATTACAATACAGAAAAACAACAGTAAGCCATAAACGATACTAAGAAGTCTGATTTTTGTATCCGTAGATACCTCTGATGTACCTACTGAATCCACCCAAAAGCTGATACCGTCTATCTCATTTAAAACATCAGCGACATTTGAAGCTGTTTCTGCTATATCGCCACTATTAAAGCCAATATATATTCCAAATACTAATGGAAGATTCCCTTCTGCAAACCTTTTACAAAAGCTACTATAACAATTTTCTTTTTCAGGGAAATATGCGAAAGAAACATCTGCCATATTATCTATAGGTTCATAAATTCCTATTACCTGATAATATTCATTATCAATCATTATATAATATCCGTCATCTTTTTTTTGAACATTTTTTTCAATATTTTCTGAAATCAGGGCAACCCTTCTATGATTATCGAAATCCTCCTGTGTAAAATTACGCCCTTTCATTATGTTATATGGCCATTCATCGCTATATGAAAAAATAGCCCATTGACTGGATTCCCCTATTACTCCATTTACATGTACCAAAACACTTGTATAAACAGTAACATTTCTATCATATAACTTTTCGATAATCGGCTTTCCCATATCATAATGCTTTAATACCTCATCCCATGAAGACTCTATGGAACGAATATTACCATACGCATCATACTCAGCACTTTTTTCACATTCCTCACACACACCATTTATTTCGGCAAAATATTCATAATGTCCATCATATAGTTTTTTTCTAATTCCGCTTTTCTTTTATTGATTAAATCAAAACAATTGATCAGAATAATAAATATCATTGTATATGCTATTAAAAAAAGCCAAAAACATTCTTTATCTCTTATTTTTATCAATTTACATTCCTCCAAAACAGGTTGCAGCCATTGTATCTTTTGTCGTAAATAATTTTACGATTTCAATTTAATAAGAAACTGTAATATCTTTTGTTCCTACTCCATCCAAGGTTATTGTTACCTTAAATGTAGTATAAGCCTTTTTAACCTTTTTTGATGTTGAATAACTATAACAATTTTTATTTAATACCGCTTTACTTAAATTTATTTGGGATTGTCCTCCACCTGTGATTCTTCCCGATACCGAGCCTGAAGCGGCCTCCTTGTAAGTTCCGCCTAATGCTGCAGTCATTACACATAAATCTTTGGAATTATCATAAGATGTCATTCTTGCCGAACCCGTTACTGTAGCATCACTGTTTCCTACAGATTTGCTATCATAGCTTGCAGAAACCACAAAAGAACTTAGCGCAGCAATTCCACACGCTGCCACAACCAATAAATGTTTTAGCTTCAATAATATCCCCTCCATTTTTCATTTTAAAATAATTAGACATGTTTAACAATTATAGATATAGCAACTGCAACCTTTTTCCATTATTACAAATATATCAAGACATGTCAATTAATTCCTGAATTCAACAAATTTTCTGTTCTCTCTCTAAAAGCTGTAGATCATCAAACATGATAAATCCATTTCATCTATATATCCATAATTCCTTCCACTAGATTTATCCTTTTTATTTTCATCAATATTACAAATATCGATATAAATGCCAACATAATTGTGGCTATAAAAATAAATGCCAATCCTTCAAGAGTGATGCCATACCACACCCTGTCGGCAATCAATATATTGTATAAGCTGTTTATAACAAATACGGCAGCCAGCGAACAGATAAGCATCGGACACATTTCCCCAAAAATCTTTCTTGCAATATATCTGTTATCACATCCGCAGGTTCTGTATACAATATAATCCCTTTGTCTTTTTTTCACAAATAAACTTATGACCTGAACATAGATTACAATACAGAAAAACAACAGTAAGCCATAAACGATACTAAGAAGTCTGATTTTTGTATCCGTAGATACCTCTGATGTACCTACTGAATCCACCCAAAAACTGATACCGTCTATTTCATTTAAAACATCAGCGACATCTAAGGTTGCCTCGTTGATATCTCCGCTGTTCATACCAATCTTTATTCCTAATAATAAAGGAAGATTCCCTTCTGCAAACCTTTTGCAAAAGCTATTGTAGTAATTTTCTTTTTCAGGGAAATATGCAAAGGTTACATCTGACACAGCATCTATAGGTTCATATATTCCCACCACTTGATAATATTCGTTATCTATCAATATATAATATAAATCATCCTTTTTTATGGCATTATTTTCAATTTTTTCAGAAATCAAAGCAACCCTTCTATGATTTTTAAAATCCTCCTTCGTAAAATTTCGACCTTTCATTATATTATATGGCAGTTCATTTCCATATGAAAAAACGGCTCTTTGACCAGACTCTCCTACTATTCCATTGACATGTACCAAAACACTTGTACAGTAACATTTCTATCATATAACTTTTCGATAATCGGCTTTCCCATATCATAATGCTTTAATACCTCATCCCATGAAGACTCTATGGAACGAATATTACCATACGCATCATACTCAGCACTTTTTTCACATTCCTCACACACACCATTTATTTCGGCAAAATATTCATAATGTCCATCATATAGTTTTTTTCTAATTCCGCTTTTCTTTTATTGATTAAATCAAAACAATTGATCAGAATAATAAATATCATTGTATATGCTATTAAAAAAAGCCAAAAACATTCTTTATCTCTTATTTTTATCAATTTACATTCCTCCAAAATGAATTGTAGTTATTTTATATCTCTTTAAAACAAAAATTCTTTAATCATAAGCATATATATTTTTTGATACATCACCCAGACTTATTGTAACAGTCATCACATCATAGTCGTCACTAACTGTTTTTGATGTTGAATAGATATATTGATTTTTATTTAATGTTACGCTACCTAATATATATTGGTTTTACGTCTATACCCTGTATTTTCCCTGATACAGAGCCTGACGCAGCAGCTTTACTGCTTCCGCCTAAAGCAGCTGTTAAAACACACAAATCTGCAGAAACTACAAAAGAACTTATCGTAGCGATTGAACATGCTGCTGCAACAAACAAATGCTTTATTTTCAAAAATATCTCCTCCATTTTTCATATTTAAGATAATTAGACATGATCCATTACAATATTTTTTATTAATAATACAGCATAACTACAACTCTATTTTATTATTGCAAATACACCAATTATTGTCAATTAATTCCCAATATGATGACATATGCAAATTCAGCCAATGAGTCAGCAGACTGCTGATTATCATTGGCTGAATAATTTTTATATCTATAAAATGGAGCTTTTTAAATTAATCCTTCAATACATCCTTATTGGACACCAGATAATCTATCAGGGATATCACCGTCAGTGCCAGCGATGCATAAATCAGCACCTGCTCAAGCCAGTATATAAAAGTCCCCGGCAGATTCCCGATAAGGAAGCAGACCATAACCATCTGGACAACCGTTTTTATCTTGCCCCATATACCGGCAGCAATTACATGTCCCTTCTCTGCGGCTATCAGTCTGAAACCGCTTATGATAAATTCCCTGGCAATAATAATGATTACGATCCAAGCAGGAATTCTATCCATATCTACAAGGGCTATCAGGGCTGAACACACAAGCAGCTTGTCCGCCAAAGGGTCCATAAATTTACCAAAATTTGTCACAAGATTTTGTCTTCTGGCAATCTGTCCGTCAAGCGTATCAGTAATCGCTGCTGCAATAAATATTCCAAGGGCAACCCATTTTGCCCAGCCAAAATTCAAATAAAGAAATACCAAGAAAAAAGGTATCATTATCACTCTTAAAATTGTTAATTTATTCGGTAAATTCATTCCACTATTTCTCCTGTCAAATCATATTCATTTCCTTCTGTTATCTTCACATCCACAAAAATACCACTCATCAATTCCCTGTCAGCGTGAACAAACACCATTCCATCTACCGATGGTGCATCTTTGTAGCTTCTTCCCACATACACATCATCTTCCGGCAGATATCCTTCTATAAGCACCTTGATTACAGAGCCTGCCATTTTTTGATTTCTGTCATATGAAATTTCCTGTTGAAGAAGCATGATATCCTCTCTCCAGCTTCCTGCCACTTCCTCATCTACCTGATTTGGAAATGATGCAGCAGGTGTTCCCTCCTCCGGGGAATAGGTAAATACGCCCAGTCTGTCGAACTCACATTCATCTACAAATTCCATGAGCGCATCATGCTGCTCCTGTGTTTCTCCTGGAAAGCCTGAAATTAAAGAGGTCCGAAGTGCAATATCAGGAATTCGAGCCCTCAGCTTGGAAATCAGCGCTACAAGAGATTTTCTGTCAGTTCTCCTACCCATCCTTTTCAAAATGGCATCCTCTGAATGCTGGATTGGTATATCAAGGTAATGACAGATTTTCTCTTCCGTTGCTATCACTTCAATCAGCTCATCTGTAATCTCCTCAGGATAACAGTAAAGCAGCCTAATCCATTCCAAACCGTCTATTTCACACAACTGACGAAGCAACTCCGGCAGCATTTTTTTACCATACAAATCTATTCCGTATAATGTCGTTTCCTGTGCCACAAGCACAAGCTCTTTCACCCCGTCTTGTGCAAGCTTTTCGGCTGAATGGAGCAAATCCTCCATCGGAATACTTCTATATCTTCCTCTGATATAAGGAATAATACAGTATGTACACATCTTGTTACAGCCCTCTGCAATTTTTAAATAAGCCATATAGGAGCCGGTAGTAACGATTCTGTCGGTAACTCCTGATGGCAAATAATGAATATCATCAACAATCGCCTTTTCTGATGTTCCAATCGCTTCTACGATTTTATCATAATTGGTAGAGCCGATAATCGTATCGATCTCAGGAAGCTCTCTCAAGATTTCATCCTGATATCTCTGGGACAGACAGCCTGCCACAATCAGCTTCTTCAGCTTTCCCGTCTGCTTTAACTGACCCATTTCAATTATTGTATTAATACTCTCTTCCTTGGCATCCTTTATGAATGAACAGGTATTGATAACGACAACCTCTGCCTCCTGCTCATCATTCGTTATCTCATGTCCCGCCCTATGAAGCAATCCAAGCATAACTTCACTGTCTACCAGATTCTTGTCACAGCCAAGAGAGATTAGCAAAACCTTCATATGTTATGTCTCCTGTATTTTACTGAATATTTATGGACTCCACACAGTTGTTCATCAGCATCGCAATGGTCATTGGACCAACACCACCCGGAACAGGTGTAATGGCTCCTGCAATCGGCTCTACAGATTCAAAATCCACATCTCCACACAGCTTATTATTTTCATCTCTGTGAATGCCTACATCAATTACGGTTGCCCCCTCTTTAACATAGGAAGCATCTATCATCTTCGGCCTTCCGATGGCAACCACAAGAATATCCGCTCTTTTACAGACCTCTTTAATATTCCTTGTTCTGGAATGACATGTCGTAACCGTACCGTTCTCACGAAGCAGCAGCATGCCCATAGGCTTTCCTACAATATTGCTTCTTCCGATTACAACACATTCTTTACCCTCAATCGAAATACCGGAACGCTTAAGCAGCTGAATGACACCAGCCGGCGTACATGATACAAATCCCGGCTGACCGATTGATAAAGCACCCACACTCATAGGATGGAAACCATCCACATCCTTCTTGGGAGAAATTGCTTTAATTATCTTATCTTCATTAATATGCTTCGGAACTGGAAGCTGAACCAATATTCCATTTACCTTATCATCATGATTCAGCTTATCAATTAATGAAAGCAGCGCTTCCTGCGTAGTCTCCTCCGGCAGCTCATAGCTTTCTGAGCGAATACCTATATAAGCACATGCCTTTTTCTTGTTTCCAACATATACGGAAGATGCAGGGTCGTTTCCGACCTGAATAACTGCAAGACAAATTTCGATTCCCTGTTCTTTTAAAACGGCAACCTTTTCCTTAAGCTCGTCTTTAATCTGCTTACTGATTACCTTTCCATCTATTAACTTTGCCATGTGGCTCCTCCTTTTATTCATTTATGCCTACTGTACAATTCTTTTACCGCCAAAAGCAAGAATGGTTCTTGTTATCCTTTAAAACAATCCGCCAATCACACCATTATCATCTACCGAAATACGTTCTGCAGCAGGAACCTTCGGAAGTCCCGGCATCGTCATAATCGTTCCCGTAATGGCAACGACAAAGCCCGCTCCGGCACTGACATATACCTCTCTGATATTGATGTCAAAGCCCTCTGGTCTGCCCAGCTTTGTCGGATCATCAGAAAGAGAATACTGGTTCTTTGCCATACATACAGGGAAGCTGCCAAAACCCATTTCCTCAATCTTCGCAATGGCTTTTTCTGCCTCCGGACTGTATGTAACGTCCTTGGCGCCATATATCTCTGTGGCAACGGTATGGATTTTATCTTTAATCGAAAGCTCATCCTTATATAATACCTCAAAATGGCTCTCCTTTGTCTCTAATGTATTCAGCACGGCATTTGCAAGCTCTATGCCGCCTTCGCCGCCCTTTTCCCAGACATTTGCAAGCGCAAAATCACAGTCTCTTGCTTCACAGAAATCCTTTACATAATCAAGCTCTGCCTGCGTATCTGTCACAAACCGGTTCAGTGTTACAATAACCGGAACTTTATATTTCTGGATATTTTCAATATGCTTCTCAAGATTGACAATTCCCTTCTTCAAGGCATCCAGATTCTCAGATGAAAGCTCTGTCTTAGGAACACCGCCATTATATTTCAGTGCCTTAACAGTTGCAACAATGACAACGGCATCCGGCTTCAGATTATTCATTCTGCACTTGATATCAAAGAATTTCTCTGCACCTAAATCTGCACCGAAACCGGCTTCGGTAATCACATAGTCCGCCAGCTTTAATGCTGTCTTGGTTGCAATCACACTATTACAGCCATGGGCGATATTTGCAAATGGTCCGCCATGGACAATCGCCGGCGTATGCTCCAATGTCTGAATCAGATTCGGTTTCATGGCATCCTTTAGAAGAGCCGCCATAGCTCCTACTGCCTTTAAATCCTTTGCTGTTACCGGCTCATTTTTGTAATTATAGGCAACGATAATTCTGCCAAGTCTCTCCTGCAAATCCTTGAAATCGGTTGCCAGACAGAGAATTGCCATAATCTCTGATGCAACAGTAATGACAAAGGCATCCTCCCTCGGAACACCATCCATCTTCTTACCAAGTCCTACCACAATATTACGAAGAGCTCTGTCATTCATATCCAAACATCTCTTAAATACGATTCTGTTTACATCGATTCCCAGCTCATTTCCCTGATGGATATGATTATCCATCATCGCAGCCAAAAGATTATTAGCAGAAGTAATCGCATGAAAATCTCCTGTAAAATGAAGGTTTAAATCCTCCATCGGAACGACCTGTGCATATCCGCCCCCTGCTGCGCCTCCCTTGACGCCGAAGCATGGTCCCAATGATGGCTCACGCAAAGCAATCACCGCTTTTTTACCTAGTTTGCCCATCGCCTGACCCAAACCTACCGTTACTGTTGTCTTACCTTCTCCTGCCAGAGTAGGATTGATGGCTGTCACAAGCACCAATTTTCCATTTGGATTATTCTGTACCGATGCAATCAACTCATCTGACAGCTTTGCCTTATACTTTCCGTATAAATCCAAATTATCCTCAGAAATATCCAGCTTCTCGGCTACCTCTTTTATATTTTTCATTTCTGCCTGCTGTGCAATTTCAATATCTGTCAACATTATGCCATTCCTCCTATGATATCTGTATTTTACAGGTAAGCTGCCTGTATTCCTTTCTTATATTTTTCTTGCTACTGCATAATTGCTTAAAAAATAATAATTATAAATACTCGTCTATATATTCGTCAAACTGCTCCTGAGACATCAATATTGTTCTGGCTTTTGTCCCTTCCTCAGGGCCCACAACACCCGCCGCAGCCAGTTGATCCATAATTCTTGCGGCTCTGTTAAAGCCTATCTTAAATGCTCTTTGCAGCATACCGATAGATGCTTTTCCCTTGTCAATAATAAAACGTCCGGCTTCGACAAAATAATCATCCCTGTCATTTCCTGCCCCGCCTGTTCCTGAAGCAGATGCCGCACCTGTAGAGGTTATGGACTTTGATACTTCATCATCATATGTACCGACACCATTGTTCTTCTTAAGGAATTCTACAACACTGTTTACTTCATCATCTGATATAAATGCACCCTGAACTCTGACAGGCTTTGAATAACCTGTAGGGTAAAACAGCATATCACCTTTTCCAAGAAGCTTTTCGGCACCTACCATATCGAGAATGGTTCGTGAATCCACACCTGACGATACTGCAAATGCAATACGTGAAGGTACATTTGCCTTAATCAAGCCTGTTATGACATCAACAGAAGGTCTCTGCGTTGCAATAATAAGATGTATTCCTGCCGCTCTTGCGAGTTGGGAAAGTCTGACGATAGCATCCTCAACCTCGCCATGTGCCACCATCATAAGATCTGCAAGCTCGTCCACGATTACGACTATCTGTGGCATCTTTATAAGCTTGTCCGCATCTACATCACCACTTTCAAGCACCTGCTCAACCTTGCTGTTATAGCCCTGAATATTTCTTACACCATATTCCGCAAATGACTGATATCTTCTCGTCATTTCCTCGACAGCCCAGTTCAGTGCACCCGATGCCTTCTTCGGGTCTGTTACAACAGGTATCAGCAGATGCGGTATACCGTTATAACAGGACAGCTCAACCATCTTAGGGTCAATCATAATCAGCTTGACCTCTTCAGGCTTCGCTTTATACAAAATACTCATAATAATAGTATTGATACAAACAGATTTTCCCGAACCCGTAGAGCCCGCTATCAGCAAATGTGGCATTTTAGCGATATCTGTTGCTATAACCTGCCCGCTTATATCCTTACCTACAGCAAAGGAAATCTTTGATTTTGAATTTTTAAAGTTCTCCGATTCTACAAGCTCACGGAATGTAACAACCGTATTTTCTTTGTTCGGAACTTCAATACCAATGGCTGCCTTTCCGGGTATAGGCGCTTCTATTCTGATATCCGCTGCCGCAAGATTCAGCTTGATATCATCAGCAAGACCAAGTATCTTGCTGACCTTTACGCCCTGCTCCGGCTGCATCTCAAATCTTGTAACCGCAGGACCGCAGCTATAATTCGTTATCGTTACATTGACACCAAAATTTTCAAGTGTATTCTTCAGTTTGATTGCCGTAGCTCTTACATATGCATCCCTATTGGAATTATTATTCTTTGGTGGCGGTGTAAGAAGAGTCGTCGAAGGGAACTTATATCTGGACCCCTGCTTATAGCTTTTCTCGCCCTGATGAATTTGCTTTTCGACACTCTTAACCTCTTTATTTACATCTATCTTTTCTTTCTTTTCAGGTCGTTCTACCGCAAATGCAGAATCATAATAAGGGTCATAATTATCATCCATATAGTCAGATACTTCTTCCGGATGAAGATTTCCATTAACTGCTCCGGCAAGCACATCAGCATCGGCTTTCGCCGATACAGATTCCGTTTTTTTCAGTTTCGCTTTTACAGGCTTTTCAACACGAACAGGAATATCCGTCTCTTTTTCGTCATGCATAACAATTTTTTCAACACCATTGTTAAAATCAAAGAAATCCTGTTCATTTACATTGATTTCATGAATTTCCTCCTGATTTTCAAAGAAATCCTTTGGTCCATCCTTTTTTACAGCTCCGGTTCCGGTATTTTTCCCTGCACCGGCCTTCCCCTGAGCTTTTACCTCACTGTCATACACTTTAAGACTTGAAAAAGATGCCGCACCTTTTCTCCTTACAGATTCCTCCTGATTTTCAGGTATGCGATTCCTCTTTCTTACACGTACGGGTACTTCTGCCTCCTCATCATCCCGATATTCCTCATTTGATGTAAAAATCAATGACTTAATCATTTCAATAACAGATATCTCCGTAATCAGTATAAACAATATCACGGCAGCAATAAACATGACGATACATACACCGGGCACCCCAATCACCTTGCTTAAAAGAAATACCAATCCGCCACATATGATGCCGCCTCCCGAATGGTCTTTATACCCGTCCATATAAAGAGTTTTTACCGACTCAAATTCGGAAGTATATATCACCTGAAACAGCATTGCTATCAGTATGAGGGCTCCGCCAAAATAGATAACCTTTTTTACTATTTTTCTATGAAAGGCATTGGAAATCAGAAATGCAGAAGACAAAAACAGATACAGAGGAAATAAATACTCTGCAAATCCAATCAATCCAAACAAAAAGCCTGCTATGACATTTCCAAATACTCCGCATTTTCCAAAATTAGCAATGAGAAGGAATACAGAAAATGCAAGAATAACGAGGAGAATAACCTCGCTTCTTAACTGTTTTTCTCTTGCCGCTGCCTCAGCTTGAGCCTTTTTTGAGGAAGCATTTCTTTTCCGACTATTTGCATTTGCTCTTCCGGTGCCTCCGGAATTCTTACCCGTTCCTGCCATTTTTTTCTCCTAAAGTACAAAATTACAAACTACTGACAAAATTCCTGCACAAAGACAGTAAATTGAAAAAACTTTAAATTTATTCTTTTTAACAGTCATCAGCATAGCCTTGATACACATATAACCGACTACGGCTGCAACTGCCATTCCGACAATATAATTGGCAAGCTCCGCCGCTTTAAATGAAGCATCTGCCATATACGGAATTTCTAATATAACCGCACCAAGTATTGCAGGTATAGACATGATAAATGAATATTTAACAGCAAATTCCCTGTTAAAGCCACAGGCAAGACCTGCCGTAATCGTACTTCCCGAGCGTGATATGCCCGGAAGTGTAGCAATTCCCTGCGCCAGACCTACAAATACTGAATTTTTATATGTAGCGGTGGAGGCATCCTTGTCTCCACTTTTTAAATGATCCGCAACAAAAAGCACGACCGCCGTAACACACAGACAGATGCCCGGTATCAACAACGTATTTCCCGCACTTCCTATGAATTCCTCAAATGGTAATGCAAGACACATTGTGATAAGTGTCGAAACAATTATCAACATCACAAAACGTCTGTATGGAGTCGTGATAATTTTCTTGTATTCCCTTTTATTTTTACAAAAAAGATTACAAATAAAATAAACTACATTCGTGCATGCAAGCCCTATAATGGAACATCCTTCAATAATAAGCTCACCGATATCTTTTCTGTAGACTACAAATATAGCAATCAAAGTGCCAAGATGAAGCAAAACATCAAATAAAATACCAGTGTCGGTATTCACATGAAAAATATTTTTAAAAATTGCCAAATGTCCTGAGCTGCTTACAGGTAAAAATTCTGTCGCTCCCTGAATAATACCCATAAGTATTGCCTGCAATAAAGTCATAATCTATCTCCTTCATAAATATTATCAAATTTATCTAAATCGGTAATTAAAATAAATTACAGATTCACGATTCATGCTCTCTGTGCATTTTACTATCATTTCCACAATTTATCAAGTCATATAAATTCGACAGAGCCATATCGATACCGCCAACCTTGTCTATGATACCTGCATTTACCGCTTCCATACCTACAAGTACAGAGCCTATATCCTTTGAAAGCTCAGTTGTATTAAACATAATCCCCCTAAGCTTTTCTTCCTTAATATTGGAATGAGATGATGTAAATTTAATAATCCTGTCCTGCATCCTCTCGATATATTCATAATTCTGCTTAACACCCAGCACGGTTCCGTTCATTCGAATCGGATGGACTACCATTGTCGCCGTCGGAACAATATATGAAACATCTCCCGAAACAGCCAGCGGAACACCGATTGAATGACTGCCTCCTAATACTAACGTAACAACAGGCTTACTTAGCGATGACATCATTTCAGCTATGGCAAGACCGGCTTCCACATCACCACCTACCGTATTCAGCAACACAAGAACACCCTTTATACTCTCATCATCCTCTGCGACGGCAAGCTCCGGAAGTACATGCTCGTATTTTGTCGATTTTGTGTTGTCGGGAAGGTTCTCGTGTCCCTCTACCTCACCAATAATACTCACCAATAATATATTGTATTTGTTTTTGTTGCCGGATATGATTAGTTGGCCGTTTTCTTTTATAAGCTCCTGTCTTTTTAATTCCTTATCCATAATTACCCCCTATTAAACAATTAAGAAGGAACAAAAATGCCCTTCTTAATTATTATGGGTGTAAATATACGAAATATACATTTACTGTTTTATATTACATCGTAAGGATAATCTCATTTTCATCCTCTAACCTATTTGCCGGAATGTAATTATTTTCCATTACGGTTCCGTTAAGCTTAAGCTCAGTACATCCACTCTCATGTCCGTTTGGATTCAGAACCTTTATATTAAGCTTCTTACCTCTGAACACCTTGAAAATCTCAAATTCCTTCCAGTCTGAAGGTACGGCAGGGGAAATCTTGATTCCGTTAAAATCAGGTCTCATACCCATGATACCTTCAACACAGCCAACCATACATGTTGATGCTGTACCTGTAAGCCAATGTACATGTGAGCGTCCTTCAAAAGGACTTCCGACAGATTCAGTGAACTGTCCGTGACAATACGGCTCCAGTTTTCGGATTTCGGCTCTGTCATTCATAGATGCAGGTGAGCACTCGTTAAAATACTCAAACGCTCTGTTACCATGACCCATAAGAGCCTCTGCCAGAATAATCCACCCCTGTGGCTGTGAAAAAATACCGGCATTCTCTTTTGTACCCGCATTAAACAGCAGCATCAGAGCACCGTCAAAAGCATGATCCTTATATGGAGGGGACATCAATCTTACGCCATATTCAGTATTAAGCTCTCTATGTACCGACTCAAGTGCCAATTCGGACTGCTCTCTTGTAGCAAGACCGCTTATTACAGCCCACGACTGTGGATTAAGCCACATGCTTGCTTCCTTATCATGCTTAGAACCGATAACCATGCCATCCTCTTTGTAGCCGCGGATAAATCTGTCATCTTCCCAGCATTTCTCCTGAATAGTCTGTCCCATTTGATACTGAATATCATTAATATAATCAATATACTCTGCATCATCCTTCATCTCTGCAAAATACTTAATAACAGTCATTGCATAATAAAGCTGCATAGCTACAAATGTAGACTCGCCCCGTTTTCCAAGCCTTAAGCAGTCATTCCAGTCAGCATGAAGACCGGCAGGCATACCATGAGCGCCAAGTCTGTTCATGGAGAAGCTGATGGCTCTCTTCAAATGCTCATAAACCGTTCCTTCATCACGGTTTGCAAACGGTATTACCTCATCGATAAATCCAATATTTCCCGATTCGGAAATATATTTATAGATTGTCGGAAAGAGCCATAACGCGTCATCTGCTCGATATGCAGGATGACCTGTTTCTTTTACATAGGAAGGGTCATCAGGTGTATCCTCATGTCCCGGATTATGTGTGAACTTAACCAGCGGAAGTCCTCCACCGTTATCCACCTGCGCAGACAGCATAAATCGGATTTTCTCAAGTGCCATCTCAGGAGCCAGATGTATAATACCCTGTATATCCTGTACCGTATCCCTGTAGCCATAACCGTTTCTAAGTCCGCAATATAAGAACGAAGCTGCCCTTGACCATATAAATGTCATAAAGCACTGATATGAATTCCATGTGTTAATCATATTATTAAAGGATTCACTCGGCGTCTTTACCTGAAAATGATTCAGCTTACCATGCCAATATGCCTTAAGCTCCTCAAGCTCTTTCTGGCATTTGGTTATTGAATCCGTATAATCTGCAATAATCGCATCAGCTGCTTCTGCATTTTTCATACCAAGTATAAATGCAAATTCTTTTGTTTCCCCCGGAAGAAGCGTCATCTTTGTTGCAAGTGCACCACAACTATTTGAATTGTAATTCAGTTTATTTCCACAGGTTCCGTTTAATACGCCTACAGGATTTGAATAGTTGTGATATCTTCCGAGGAACTCTTCTCTGTCACCACAATATGAATCTACAGCCGCACCCGCCAGCGCAAAGAAACGATTTTTAGATTCATTCCCGTCTACAGCGTCCTCCTTAATATTTTCGTTTATAACCTGAAGTATTTTATTCTCCATAAAATAAGTCTTTGTGATAAACAGTGTATACTGAAGATTCACCTGATCCTGCTCGTAGTTACAGTCATTTGTAAATTCACAATAACCTGTAGCTGTCAGATTACGTACCTTATCGGAATTGTTTGTAAGTTTAACCTTCCACACCTCATAAGTCTTATTAAGCGGTACATAATAAAGCACCTCTGACTTAATATCTGAATATTCAGCTGATATATTGGTATAAGCCGTTCCATGATGACATTCACTCTTATATACCGACAAATCCTTTCCTACAGGCTGCCATGATGCTGACCAATAATCAGCGGTATCATCATCTCTGAGATAAATATATCTTCCCGGCTGGTCAAAATTGTTAAAGATATATCTGATTATTCTGCCGTTGGCGCCTGATTTCTCAAAGCTGTAGCCTCCGGCATTATTTGAAATAATCGCACCATATTCAGGCGAACCCAGATAATTCGCCCAAGGAGCAGGTGTATCAGGTCTGTCAATTACATATTCCTTATTTGCTTCATCAAAATAGCCAAATCTCATATATTGTCCCCTTTACGTTAATTGAATTATTGTTACTCAGTTACTGTATAGCTTAAAACCATGTCTGCTTTGCCTGATTACTGTACATCCTTCAGGCTAAGGCTGATTCTTCCGGCTCTCTCATCAATCTTGATAACCTTCACTGTAACCTCATCACCGACATTTACAACCTCTTCAACCTTTTCTACTCTTCTGTCTGAAAGCTTTGAAATATGGATGAGACCGTCTTTATTTGGAGCAAGTGAAACGATTGCGCCGCAATCAATAACCTTAACGACCTTTCCTGTATAATTCATTCCTACTTCAAGAGGCTCGACAATCATGTTAATCATATGAACCGCTTTATCCATTCCTTCCTGATCAACACCGCAAACGGATACTCTTCCTTCATCGTCTATATCAATCTTAACACCTGTTTCCTCAATGATGGTATTAATAGTCTTACCTCTCTGTCCGATAACCTCACCAATCTTCTCAGGGTCAATCTTAATCTGGATAATCTTCGGAGCATATTCATTCACCTGTGGTCTCGGTGCACTGATAGCAGGTGCCATACAGGTATCCATGATAAAGAATCTTGCTTCTCTTGTTCTGGCAATTGCCTCTTCCACGATAGCTCTTGTAAGTCCGTGAATCTTGATATCCATCTGAATGGCTGTAATACCGTCTTTCGTACCTGTTACCTTGAAATCCATATCGCCGAAGAAATCTTCAAGCCCCTGAATATCCGTAAGTACGATATAGTCATCATCTGTATCACCTGTAACAAGACCGCATGATATACCGGCAACCATTTTCTTGATTGGAACACCGGCAGCCATCAGAGACATACATGAAGCACATGTAGAAGCCATTGATGTTGAACCGTTTGACTCAAATGTCTCGGATACGGTTCTTATCGCATATGGGAACTCTTCCGGAGAAGGCAGTACCGGAATAAGCGCTCTCTCGGCAAGCGCGCCATGTCCGATTTCACGACGTCCCGGTCCTCTTGATACCTTTGTTTCTCCAACTGAATAGGATGGGAAGTTGTAATGATGCATATATCTCTTTGATACAACATTCTCATCAAGTCCGTCTACCTTCTGAATCTCTGAAAGCGGAGCAAGTGTTGTTATATTACAAATCTGTGTCTGTCCTCTTGTAAACATTGCAGAGCCATGAACTCTTGGAATGATATCTGTTTCTGCTGCAAGCGGCCGAATCTGATTAATCGCACGTCCGTCAGGTCTCTTGTGGTCTTTCAGAATCATCTTTCTGACAGTTTTCTTCTGATACTGATAAAGAGCTTCAGGAATAAGCGCAAGCCACTCTTCATTATCTGCAAATGCTTCCTCAAATTTTTCTCTTATCTGTCTTATATTCTCTTCTCTTACCTGCTTCTCGTCCGTAAATACGGCAACCTCCATGTCAGCAGGTGGCACAATCTCCTTCATAGCCGCAAAAAGCTCATCCGGTATCGCACAGCTTACATACTCATGCTTCGGCTTACCTACTTCCGCAACCATCTTGTTGATAAACTCAATGATTGAAAGGTTTACATCATGAGCCTTATAAATAGCCTCAATCATCTTTGCTTCAGGAATCTCATTTGCACCTGCTTCAATCATAATAACCTTTGTACTTGTTGATGCAACGGTAAGCTTTAAGTCACCCTCTGCCCACTGCTTTTGTGAAGGATTGATAATAAACTCTCCGTCAATCATACCAACCTGTGTCATAGCACATGGACCGCAGAAAGGAACATCTGATATGGCAGTTGCTATCGCTGAGCCAAGCATGGCAACGATTTCAGGTCTGCACTCAGGGTCAACGGATGTAACAAGGTTATTCAGCGTAACATCATTTCTGTAATCCTTTGGGAACAAAGGACGCATCGGTCTGTCTATAACTCTTGAAGTGAGAACAGCATTTTCCGATGCCTTTCCCTCTCTCTTGTTAAAACCGCCCGGTATCTTACCTACTGCATAAAGCTTCTCTTCATATTCAACACTAAGTGGGAAAAAGTCGATTCCTTCTCTTGGCTTTTCAGATGCCGTAATTGTTGATAAAACCGTTGTGTCTCCATAATGCATAAATGCTGCGCCATTTGCCTGTGCAGCAACTCTTCCTATATCTACTGAGAGTGTTCTGCCGGCAATTTCCATTGAGTATCTCTTAAATTCTTTACTCATTTCTTCATCTCCTATAAAAATAATATTTATTGTGGAAGACGTCGAAACAACTGCAAAAACCATCATCTCCAAATTCAAAAAAATGATGTCCTTTGCAGAAGTCTCGATATGTCTTTCCACAATCCTTTAAATCTTAACATATGTAAAACAAAAAAACAATAAATAAAGCAATATAAAAGAAAGAAAATAAATAAACAAACTCCCCGACTATTGTATAATAGCCGGGGAGTCGTTCCATTTGTTAAAAAAGCAAACAAAATTACTTTCTTAAGCCAAGGCTCTCGATAAGATTTCTGTAACGCTCAATATCCTTACTCTTAAGGTATGCAAGCATATTTCTTCTCTGACCAACCATCTTAAGAAGACCACGATTTGAATGATGGTCCTTTGGATTTGCCTTGAAGTGACCATTTAAGTCATTGATTCTTGCTGTAAGAAGTGCAACCTGTACCTCAGGTGAACCTGTGTCATTTGCATCCTTACCATACTTAGCGATAATTTCCTGCTTCTGTTCCTTTGTTATCATAATAACAAACCTCCTAAATGAATATACATGGCTAATACCGAGTATAAGGTTGGAGTATCCTTAAACTAAGCACTAGCTGACCTCAAGTATGTTATCATACTTTATTAAATATGTAAATATTTTTTTAAGCATTCTGCTTTTTCGCCTGCTTTGCAGCTAATGCCTTATCCGTAGGTCTTACCAAAACCATACAGATAATAAATGCTATGATATAAAGCGCTATTGTTGCATAAAGCACATACTGGTATCCTGTAGGATTTACCGTAATCATCTCTGTAGTTCCGTCTGAAAGCTTATGTGCAATTTCAACAGGCTCGCCAAATTTATTTACAATCCAGTTTGCCATTTGGTTACCTGTAAGACCTGCTATTCCCCATGCAGATAATGTAATTCCATGGATTGCACTGATATTCCCCATGCCATAATGGTCTGAAAGAAGTGTCGGAACATTTGAAAATCCTCCGCCATAGCCTGCATTTACAACAAAAATCAGACCAAGCACAAGAACTGTCAGCATGATATTTCCTTCGCCATTCTTAATACCACTTGTAAGAATTATAATGCCTGTAAATACAATTGAAAGAATAAAAATCAACTTATAAATTGTGTTTCTATCCTTCATTTTATCTGCCCATGCAGAGAATCCAAGACGTCCGCCTGCATTAAAAATTGCTGAAACGGTAGAAATGATACCTACCATGCTTGCAAGCCCGATACATTTTATAATCATCTTCTCCTGTGAAATCAGTGCAAGACCACAGGTAATATTGATATAGAACATGAGCCATATACCGAGATAGTTTGTAATCGGCTTGGATTTAATAACAGCAAAGCTGCTCTGTCCCTTTTCCTTCTTCTGCGGTTCGTGCCATCCTTCCGGTTTCTTTAACAGCAGATGGCCGACAAACATCATAACAAAATAAACTGCTGCTAAAATAAAGAACATTTTGTAGATTCCGCCCTCACCAAGGCTGTCAAGTAATTTTTGCATAATCGGGCTGGCAATCGCTTTTGCAGCTCCAAATCCGGCAACTGCAAGACCTGTTGCAAGACCTTTTCTATCTTCAAACCAGAGCATAAGAGTCTTAACAGGTGATAAATATCCTGTACCAAGACCGATACCCATAATAAATCCATAACAAAGATAAATACCAATCAATGCTAACTTGCTTTTATTATGTATTCCACCGTAATAAATAAAAAATCCGGTTCCTGCCATACCTGCGGCAAAGCAAATTGCGGCAATAAGAGACGATTTATGGATATCCTTCTCAACTACATTTCCTAAAAATGCTGCTGACATACCCAAAAAGAATATGGCAAAACTGAATGCCCATTCAGTTGCACCCTTTGAAAAACCGATATAATCAGCAATTTCCTGACTAAAAATTGACCAACAGTAAACAGTACCGATACTGCAATGAAGCAGTAATGCAGGTATAGCTGCACGCACCCATTTATTATTGCGCCAGCCACCAGTTTTTTTTGCTTTTTCTTCCATCATTAATACTTCCTTTGTGTTTATTTTTCTGCTCTCTTATCTCTTTAAGAAATTTCAGAAACCAAGCATTAGGATTATACAACTTTTATTCAGATTTTTCAACAAAAAGCGAATTATTTTACTTTTTACAAGCGAAATATTTTACTTTTTACTTTTTTTCATTGAATCTGTTTTCTACATCATATATAATAATTTTATTTATGAAACGTAAATTATAAGTATAAATAAGGAGTCTATTATGTCAGGTTCAATTTTTGGAAATAAATTTAAAATCAGTACATGGGGGGAATCTCATGGAAAAGCTCTGGGCGTAGTAGTAGACGGCTGCCCTGCCGGACTTGAACTAAGTGAAGAAGATATACAAATGTATTTAAATAGACGCAGACCGGGATTTTCCCAGTTTTCCACTCCTCGAAAGGAATCAGATACGGTAGAGATTCTGTCAGGTGTATTTGAAGGTAAAACAACCGGAACACCAATTTCCATGATAGTAAGAAATACCTCCCAACATTCCGGTGACTACGGTGATATAGCCACCTATTACAGACCCGGACATGCAGATTATACTTTTGATGAAAAATATGGTTTTCGCGATTATCGTGGCGGAGGTCGTTCCTCCGGCAGGGAGACTATAGGAAGAGTTGCCGCAGGAGCTGTTGCCTCAAAGATTTTAAAAGAATTAGGAATTTCTTTTACTACCTATGTATCTTCTATCGGCGATATTAAAATTGACAGAGAGAAATTTGATAAATCCTTTATTTTGCAAAACGAGCTGAATATGCCTGATGCCGACAGCTACCATGCCGCATCAGAACTGCTGTCAGATGTAATGGCAGAAAACGATTCTATCGGTTCAAGTGTAGAATGTATCATAGACGGTATGCCTATAGGTATAGGAGAACCTGTATTCGACAAGCTGGACGCAAATCTTGCAAAGGCTGTCATGTCCATTGGTGCCGTAAAGGCTGTAGAAATCGGCGATGGTACTGAGGTTTCAAAAAACAGAGGTTCTTATAACAATGACGGTTTCCAAATAAAAGACGGTATTGTTTCAAAACTGACCAATCATGCCGGAGGTATTCTGGGAGGAATCAGTGATGGCAGCAATATTATTTTAAAAGCGCATTTCAAGGCAACACCTTCTATAGCCGCCAGACAGCAAACCGCCAACAAATCAAATGAAAATATTGAAGTCCGCATAAAAGGACGTCATGACCCGATTATTGGTCCAAGAGCTGTTGTAGTCGTTGAAGCTATGGCGGCAATCACTATTTTGGATTTAATATTTGAAAATATGTCTTCCACAATGGATAACATCAAAACAATATACAAAAAGTAAAAAAACGAAACAGGATTTCTAAATTGACTGAAATCCTGTTTCGTTTTTTAAACCCATTTCTTTATACAGAAGCTTTTTTTCTATTTTCTATTTTCTATTTCCATATGCTACAATCGCATATAAACCCAAACCTACAATCAATCCTCCGCCTATAATATTTCCTATGGTTACAGGAAGCAGATTCGAAGCAAGAAATTGACTGACTGTAAGCTGTTCCTTTATCTGTGCCGCCGTATATCCGTACAACTCACATGCTTTATCGACATATTCCGAATTTGAACCGGCAAGAATTCCGGCAGGAATATAATACATATTTGCAACACAATGTTCAAAACCGGAGGTTACAAATGCCATAATAGGGAAGAAAACCGCAATCAGCTTCGTGAGAATATCCTCTACTGCTCCTGCCACCAATACAGCAATGCATACAAGAATATTACATAAAATTCCTGAAACCAATGCTTTTGAAAAATCTAATCCGGTCTTATTCATAGCTATATGGATGGTATATGCGCCCATTCCGCAGCCCGAATAATCGAATTGTCCGGAATAATATACCAAAACTGCTACAAATACAGCTCCTGCAAAATTGCTTATATATACCACTACCAAATTACGAAGCATCTGCAAAAGCGTAATTTTTCTGTCAGCAAGCGCCATCGACATCATACAGTTACCTGTAAAGAGCTCTCCGCCGACTGCAACAGTCATCATCAGTCCGACAGGAAAAACAAGTCTCCTTATTCTTTATTCCCTATATCGGTTATGCCCGAGGATGTGCTTTTCTGTATTCCTCTTTCAGCCTGCTCTGTTTGCTGTTCAAGTAGATTTGCGTTGTGGAAATATCAACATGTCCAAGCATTTCCTGAACAGCTTTAAGGTCTGCACCGTTATTAATCAAATGTGATGCAAAAGAATGTCTTATCATATGAGGTGTTATATCCTTATCAATGCCTGCTTTTGCCGCATAATATTTAATGATCTTCCAAAATCCCTGTCTGGTCATCGGACTGCCTTTACAATTAGAAAACAGATAATCACTATCCTTACACATATCTCCTCTAACCTCGGTTATATATGTCCCAAGCGCTCTCTGTGCAGTTTCCTCCATAGGAATAATTCTCGATTTATTGGAATCATGGCACTCAATAAATCCCATCTTCAGATTAACATCAGTAATCTTCAATGTTACAAGCTCAGTAACTCTTATTCCGGTGGCATATAACAGCTCCAGCATCGCTCTGTCTCTGATTTCCTTTGGCGTACTATCTCCCGGTTGGGCAAGAAGCTTGTTCACCTCACTGATTGTAAGTACATCAGGAACCTTCTTCTCAATTTTTGGAGACTTAATATTCTTTGATGGATTAGATGAAATAACTCCTTCCTTAACCAGAAAAGCAAAAAAAGATTTAATAGATGCTATATTACGTGAAACCGTAGGCATAGACATACCCTGTTTCTCTATATATAGCACATACGAGTTCAAATTCGTCTCATTTATCGAATTAATATCACTCTGTCCTGTACCTTTAAAGAAATTATTTAACTTTAATAAATCACGTTTATATGATGCCACGGTATTATCGCTTGATTTTTTAACATTTTTTAAATAGGCAACATATTTTTCTATGTAAAATTCCACGCATTTTTCCCCTTATTATGTAGACTAAATAACATTATAAATACAAATTTCAATAAAATCAAACATTAATTTTGTCAGAAAAATCAAGGATTTGCGCTTTTTTCACAAAATGCACCAAATAATGTGGAGTACAATACTTATGTATACCACATATAGTCAAAATTTTTTTCAAAATAATTTCACAATTTTCAACTCTAGGAACACATTTATTAACAATATTGTAATAACAAGCAGATTTTGAATGATAGAATTATGTAACTTTGAATCGGTTTTAAATATTATGATTCCACCCGGAATATTCTGTAAACCAAATATAGCCATATAAAGTATCACAATAATCAATGCAATAATCGAATATGCCAGTTGGCCCCATATATTTCCAATCATAGCATGCGAAGACAATAAATAGCCCAATAAAAATCCAGAAAAAGCCCCCGAAATAATGTCCCATATATCAGCCAGCCTGTTAGCTATCAGTAATACAAAAAACAGCTCTATACTCCTAATTAACAATAATCTCAAATATTCTTCCATATTCCCTTGATATACATATGAATTAGTATCCGTTAAAAAACCCATATTGTACAGTATCGTTCCTGCCACCACTCCAATATAAATAAAAACAATCTGTCTTTTTATACCCATGCAATCTCTCCTTCGCCTATATTCGGAATCATTAATTTTATAGGGAATTCACAAGTCATCTATTATTTCCTCTATCAAAAAATACGAGGACAAATTATCCTCGTATTTTATATGCTTATAATAACCAATTTATGTATAAACATTTTTAGCTTTATATGCCATAATGGCAATTAATGTTTTAGAATCCACAATATCTCCTCTTGCAATCATTTCATCAACCTGCTTAATAGACAACTTATGTATATTAATAAATTCATCTTCATCCAGACTGGTATCGGTTTTTGATAATCCATACCCTATAAATACAGCCGTATGTTCATTACTCGTTCCTATAGCAAGTACAGTATTTGTTACAAAATCCAATCTGTCTACCAAATATCCGGTTTCCTCACGCAGCTCTCTTCTTGCACTTTCATCCGGTGTCTCATCAGAATCCATACATCCACCGGGAACCTCATAAGAAATCCTATCAATAACATTTCTATACTGGCTTACAAGTATCATATCACCGTCATCACATATAGGAAGTATACATGCACCATCAACATGATCAATATAATCATAAACGACATTTCTTCCGTCCGGAAGCTCAAGATAATCATTGTATACATCAAATATATGAGCCTTATAGGCTAATTCCAGCTTATTACGTTTACTCATACTATTATTCATCACTCTTATTCTCCAATGTGTATAAAAATAATTTTATTCCATCCGTAAATATAATTCTTTCATTAGTATAAATTACATATAATATTTTTTCAAGCAACAGCATACTGCACATACTGCAAAAAGAAAAAGACCTACAAGCTTTTACTTGTAGGTCTTGATGTTACTTAGCGTAATCAGTTGCGCGTGACTCTCTAATAATATTAACCTTAATCTGTCCAGGATATTCAAGCTCAGCTTCAATCTGCTTTGCAATATCTCTGGCCAGCAATACCATATCAGAATCATTTACGTGTTCAGGAACTACCATTACACGAATTTCTCTACCCGCCTGAATAGCAAATGTTTTCTCTACACCCTTATGAGAATTAGCAATATCTTCTAATCTCTTAAGACGCGTTGTGTAGGTCTCTAAGGTCTCTCTTCTTGCACCAGGTCTGGCAGCAGAAATTGTATCTGCAGCCTGTACCAAACAAGCAATAAGAGATTCTGCTTCAACATCACCATGATGTGATTCTACAGCATTTACAACAATCGCTGATTCCTTGTATTTTCTACACAAATCAGCACCGATCTGTACATGTGAACCCTCCATTTCATGGTCTAATGATTTACCTATATCATGGAGTAATCCGGCACGTTTAGCAACCTTAATATCAACACCTATTTCACCGGCCAACAAACCACATAACTGAGCTACCTCTACAGAATGTTTCAGCGCATTCTGACCGTAGCTTGTTCTAAACTTCATCTTACCAAGAAGTCTTACAAGTTCAGGATGAATACCGTGAATACCAACTTCAAGTGTAGCGGCTTCACCTTCCTCACGCATCATGGTTTCAACTTCCTTCTGCGCTTTTTCCACCATTTCTTCGATTCTCGCAGGGTGAATTCTTCCATCAACAATAAGCTTTTCAAGGGCAATTCTTGCAACCTCTCTTCTTACCGGATCAAAACTGGACAGAATAACTGCCTCTGGTGTATCATCAATAATCAAATCTACACCTGTCATCGTTTCAAGAGTACGAATATTTCTACCCTCTCTACCAATAATCCTACCCTTCATTTCATCGTTAGGTAACTGAACAAGTGATATTGTTGTCTCTGCCACATGGTCAACAGCACATTTCTGTATAGCTGTAACAACGTAATCTCTTGCCTTCTTGTTCGCTTCTTCTTTAGCTCTGGTTTCTAATTCCTTGACCATGACTGCTGTTTCATGCTTTACTTCATCTTCAACAGTCTTTAATAAGTATTCCTTTGCCTGTTCAGAGGTTAAACCTGAAATTCTCTCAAGTTCCTGTAGACGTTTCGCCTGAAGCTCTTCCACCTTTGCCTTCTGCTTATCAAGCGCACTTTCCTTTGAAGCAAGACTTGCTTCTTTTTTCTCTACTGCTTCAGCTTTACGGTCGATATTCTCTTCTCTCGCAAGAATCCTTTTCTCCATTCTTGAAAGCTCTGCACGTCTATCCTTTACTTCCTTTTCAAGGTCGTTCCGTGTCTTAAGAGCATCTTCCTTTGCTTCAAGCATAATTTCACGCTTTTTAGCTTCGGCGGTCTTCTGTGCTTCATCTATAATCTCTCTTGCCTGTACCTCAGCTCTGCCAACCTTAGCTTCTGCAATATTCTTACGATATGCAACGGCTATAAACCAGGTGGCTACAATAAGTATTACAGCAACAATACAGAAGATTATAATCAATGTTATTGTATCCACAGGAGCACCTCCTTATTAAGTTTTCATTGTACATAAATACAACATTTTTAGTTTAATCTCTTTGATTAATTATGTCAAGTAAAAACATACAGTTACTTGTCACTTTTTTAACAAAATGTACAATATCTATTGCTCACTGAACTCATTTATACATTCCAAAACCAGTCTCATAGAAAAGCCTTTTCTTGCAAAATATGCCATTACCTTATCTCTGCTCCCAATGATATCATTAGCTGTGAATCTTTTATTTAAGATGGAAATAACGGCTGCCCTTTCATCCGGCAATTCCTGCATTTCAAACGCTTCCGCTATTACATTTTCAGCTATTCCCTTGGAATACAACTCATATGTAATACTTTTTCGTCCCTTTTTATGTATATATTTCCTAATATATCCTTCTGCATACCTTAAATCATCGATATAGCCATATGATTTCAATTTCGATATCGTATAATCGATTATTTCAGAATCATAAAAAAGCTCTTTTAACTTAAGCCGTATGTCGCACTCACATTTTTCTGAAAATTGAAGCGATGACACTGCCTTATTCATAGCACGTTTATACAGATATGACCTTCTGAATTCCTCCATAATTCCATTATCTATATCCATACCTATATCAAGATGCATTCTTTTTATATCAGATGCATAAAGGGAACAATATGGTTCATAATCCAAATATAAACAGTATCGTTTATCGTCTATCTGCTTAATCTCAGTTACAAGCATAATTTCTATTCTCTTTCAATAACCGTTGTTCCTGAAATATCTTTATCTGATTCACTGTCCGTATGTTCTCCATCAATGCCTACTGCCGCACGTACTTTCTTGTCAATTTCATCGCATATATCCTGATGCTCCTGAAGATATATCTTGGCATTTTCACGTCCCTGACCAATTTTCTCTCCCATATATGCATACCATGCACCGGATTTATCAACAATATCATTTGCAACAGCCAAATCAAGGATATCTCCTACTTTGGATATACCTTTACCAAATACGATATCAAATTCCGCTTCTTTAAATGGAGGTGCCACCTTATTTTTAACAACCTTTACTCTTGTGCGGTTACCGACAATCTCTCCACCTGCACGTAAAGTATCAATTTTTCTGACATCCATACGGACGGATGCATAGAATTTAAGAGCACGTCCACCTGTAGTTACCTCGGGATTACCAAATACAAGACCTACCTTTTCTCTAAGCTGATTAATAAAAATAACCACACAGTTTGTTTTGCTAACAACTGCGGTAAGCTTTCTAAGTGCCTGTGACATCAGTCTGGCATGAAGTCCCATATGGGAATCTCCCATCTCACCATCTATTTCCGCCTTTGGTACAAGAGCGGCAACCGAGTCAACAATGATAACATCAACCGCTCCCGACCTTACCATGGTCTCTGTAATCTCAAGTGCCTGTTCACCGCAATCCGGCTGTGATATATAAAGATTATCAATATCAACACCAATATTTTTTGCATAAACGGGATCAAGGGCATGCTCCGCATCAATAAAGCCTGCTATTCCGCCTCTCTTCTGAATCTCGGCAACAACATGAAGTGCAACTGTCGTTTTACCACTTGATTCAGGTCCGAACACTTCTATTATTCTTCCCCTTGGCACACCCCCAAGCCCAAGTGCAATATCAAGACTCAAGGAGCCTGTAGGTATCACTTCAATATTCATATTTGCAGTAGAATCCCCAAGTTTCATAACAGAACCTTTACCATACTGCTTTTCTATCTGCGCAAGAGCCGCATCAAGTGCTTTTTTCTTATCATCATCCTTATTTACCATTTCAACTTCCTCCTATAAAACATATGTTCGATTTCTGTTTATATAGTATACAAAAATCTTCTTCTTGTCAACAAGTAAATTATATATTATTTGATGGGGAATTTTCAGGACACACAAAGACCTTTTATTGTTTTAATCATATCTGACAATGCTTTTATAAAGAATGCTATAGACATTCATGAACCCTTTTATTATTTTATCACACTTTACACTTAAAGAATATTAAGTTACAATAAAATTCACATTCATATGATTCAGCCATTTGCAGACTGCTATTTATATTGTTTTTCATACTCAGGCAATTCGCAAGAGAATACATAGCAGCTTACAAACGGCAAAATAATGAAAATAACAATGAGGTATCTTTCGATGAGTACGGTTGCAATTGTAAGTGAATATAACCCTTTTCACAATGGACATAAATATCACCTGAAACAGGCATTAGAACTGTCAGGCGCCGAGTATTCCATAGCAATTATGGGCGGCAATTTCCTTCAAAGGGGGATTCCTGCTTTAACAAATAAATACCATAGAGCTTATATGGCAACAGCTTCCGGGATAGATATGGTATTTGAGCTTCCTTTTGTATATGCCACTGCAAGTGCCAGAGATTTTGCAACGGCATCGGTTACCATGATGAACAAGCTGTCTGCTATTGATTATATTTCTTTCGGTGCAGAAACAGATGATATAGATGCTCTATATTCGATTGCAAGACTTATATCCAATGAACCGGAAGAAATAGGCAGACAGATAAAAATGCTTCATTCAAGTGGTATGTCTTATCCTGCATCGAGACAGAAAGCTTATAAGGAATATCTGAATAATGATAACCTAGCAGCGATTATATCAAGTCCCAATAATATTCTGGCAACGGAATATCTTGCGGCTCTGATAAAGACCAATTCCAAAATAAAACCGATTGTTATAAAACGGAATGCTTCCGAATATAACAGCACAGATATAGTCTCATCAATATGCTCTGCCACAGCTATAAGACAACAATTTGCAGCTCATATGGATGCACCTGTCATACCTGCCCTAATTGAAAAGGTTGTACCAACGCAGGTATTTTACAGTATGAATCAGGAATATCATGTGTCATATCCTGTTTTTGAGGATGATATAAGCTCTGTTCTTTCATATTCGCGTATGATTGACGGTAGCAATACAGAATATGTAGATATGGATATTGAACGAATAAACAGAATGAATAAAACCGATTTACGAACTTCATTTTCCAAATTGGCAGCTTCCTTAAAAACAAAAAATATAACCTTATCACATATTAACAGAGGGCTTCTCCACTATATATTCAAGCTTACGCCTGATGAATATATTTCGTTTAAGAAAAACGGATATATCTATTACGCTAAGCTTTTATCTTTCCGAAAAGAAGCCGCTCATATTTTAAAAAGCATTAACAGGAATTCCGATATTCCTGTCATAAATAAAACAGCTGACGGAATTAAATTATTGGACAGTACAGGTTCTGATATGTTTGCTTATGACCTTATGGCAACCGCTTTATATAATCAATTAATTTACGAGAAATATGGTACATTTTTGCCTAATGATTTTACACAGACTATAAGTATAATATAAATTGAAAAAGCATAGGATAAATCATGAAACAGTTTATAAAAATCCTATGCTTTATTATATTAATATTATTTACATGTGTTAATTCAAATCTTGTTGTAACAGGAGCCGCTGAAGGCCTGAGAGTCTGGTATAACAATCTTGTACCTGTTGTACTGCCATTTCTTCTTATATCAGGTCTGTTTATATCAACTATTGATTTTGATAAAATATCCTCCAGCATGTCCATACTTGTTCTTGCTGTATGTGGCATCTTATGCGGATATCCCGTAGGTGCAATTACAGCAGGACAGCTGTACAAAAATAATGCTATCTCATATAAAACCGCATGTGCTCTTCTGCCATTATGTAATAATATCAGCCCAATGTTTTTATATGGATATATTTATTCCAAATTTATGACAAATATATTTCCCTTCTATATGGTACTGTTATTCATCTATGTACCTCAGATCATTTATGCTCTTTTTTATGTTTTTGCTTTTTCTATCTCAGAGAGGATAAGAACAGACAAAAAATGTGTAAACACCCATCATAAGAAGCCTTTACATCCAAACAATATAAACGCAAGTACATATAACGATAACACTAAAATAAACAATACCACCTTATCAGTCAACGATAAATCAGATAAAAACACTTCATCAATAAGTATGATACTTGATAATTCCATCCATACAATTACCATCATCGGTATTTATATTGTTATTTTTTCAATCATTGATTGTGTTATCGCAAATAAAATAGACGGAAATGTTTATGGATATATTTTTTCATGCTTTCTCGAAATAACAAAAGGTACCGAAAATCTATTCAATTCAAATCTTATATGGAATATAAAAACAGCTCTGATTCTGTCACTTACATCCTTTGGCGGTATATCTGCAATATTCCAAAGTGTACATCTGCTTAAAGAATCAAAGCTGTCTTTTATTAATTATGTATCGGGTAAACTAATATGTAGTACAATAACTTTCTTTTCTGTTTACTTGGTATCCCGGCTATGATTAGTCATCAAGAAAATCGTCATCATCATCGTCAAAGTCATCGTCATTTTCATCGTCATCGTCCGAATACTCTGTCTTGCCATATACATTATAATCCTGCTCGTCTGTATCGTCTTCCTCTTCTGCTGCATCCTCAACAATCGGATTAACATTACCATTAAGAGCACTAATGCTTGCATTTATCTCAGACATATTATCTGCCACAATTTCTGAATGACTCTCTAAGGTTCTGATAAGATTTTCATAATTAGATCTTTCCGCTTCAAGCGTAGCAGTAAGATAATTGCTGATTTCATTTAACTTATCCTTCGTATAGTACATGGATCCGAGTCGGACCTCGTTTGCCTCTGCATTTGCTTCATATATAATCTGTTCAGCCTGACTTCTTGCCATCTCAAGAATTTCATTCGCTCTAATATTTGCAAGCTCAACAATCTGGCTCTGATCTACCAGTCTGTTTGCCTCAGCTACTGACTCTGTTATAATAGAATCAGCTCTTGTTCTTGCATCAGCAAGTATAGCCTCCTTATTACGCATAATCTTCTTACATCTTTCGATTTCGTTAGGAAGCTTAAGCTTAAGCTCATTAAGCATCTGATCCAAATCTTCCTTAGGAACAATTATTTTACTTGACGATAATGGCTGATACTTACAGTTATCTATGAAAATTTCAATCTCACTAATCATTTCCTCAATACCTTTTTTTGCCATATTGTTTTTCCTCCTATTTATCACTTACCTATATCTATCTTATTCTTTAATGCGTCTGATACATACTCCGGAACAAGCTCACTCACATCAACTCCATAGCTTGCATATTCCTTTACAATACTTGAACTTAGATACGCATATTCAATATTTGTAGTTAAAAAAACCGTATCTATCTCCGGCGCAATCTTTCTGTTGCTTTGAGCCATTTGAAGCTCATATTCAAAATCAGTAACAGCACGAAGTCCCCTTACTATCACCTTTATGCCGTTCTGTCTGGCAAATTCCACCAACAGGCCGTCAAAGCTGACAGCCCTTGCATTTGGTATGTCTAAAATTACTTCATTCAACATATTAACACGTTCTTCCAAAGAAAACAATGGAGATTTTAAAGTATTATTTAAAACACCTATTATTACTTCATCAAATATCTCTGCCGACCTTTTAATGATATCCAAATGTCCGAAAGTAACAGGATCAAAGCTTCCCGGATATATTGCTCTGCTCATTTCTATCTCCTATACAAAAAAGTATGCTTATTGGTCTTGTATTTTTTTACTTTATAAATCTCAAAGCCCAGATTATCAGCATAATCATAATCTGTAGTCAAATCAGACTCTATAATTATAATCGTATCATTATCAATAATTGAGGAATTCGCAAGTCTCATCAAAATGCGCTGCTCAAGAAGCCTGCCATATGGGGGATCCATAAAAACGATATCAAATCGTACGTCATTCCTTTCCAGTCTGTCAATCGACGATACGGCATCTCCCGATATAACGATAGCTTTCCTATCCAAATGTGTAAACTTTAAATTCCTGTTTATACAATCCAAAGCCTTTTTATTCTGTTCCACAAGATATGCGGCCGCCGCCCCTCTGCTTAGTGCTTCTATTGCAATTCCGCCGCTGCCGCTAAATAAATCAAGGAAATTGCATCCTTCAAGTTCGGGATTTATCATATTAAATAATGTTTCCTTAATCCTGTCAGTGGTTGGTCTTGTATCCATTGAATCGATTGTTTCAAGTCTTAAACTTCTGGCAGTACCTGCAATAACTCTCATAAAACACAACCTTATTTTTCAAGTTTATATATGTAAAAACACATAGTCTATTTTATATAAATCAAGTATTTTGTCAACAAAAACCTGATTAAAAGTAATTAAATATTTTTTATTCAGCCACCTGCTATATCATTTCTATCTGCCGCTGATTTTCTCTTTGATATACTGCCCTGCTTCAGAAAGTTCCTCATCACTCCAACTACTTGTCTTATTACAAGATGACTTTATAAGTGCTGAGGTTTCCTCCTTGTTGGATATATTCCATGATGCATAGCTGAGATTATTATCCGAAATAAGCTCAAACCATTTCTCCGCCTCTTCATAATCTATTGCTCCGTCTCCGGAAGCATCACATATACTAAACTCACTTACGAAAATGGGAAGACCGGCATCAAGAGCAGCCTCAACCTTATTTCTGATTTCCTGTTTATGTGTTGCTGCATAAAAATGTACTGCATACATTATGTTGTCGTATCCCGTTATAGGATCCTGAGCAGCCACATCCACATCCTGAGACCATGTAGGTGTTCCTACTATTATAATCGCATCTTTATCATGCTCTCTTATAATCGGAATAATCGTCTCTGCATATTCTTTAACCTCCTGCCAGCTTGTACCGCCATTTGGCTCATTACAAATCTCATATAGGACATTTTCATAATCCTTATATTTTTCCGACACCGTTTCAAAGAATTCTTTTGAATCCTCTATATGTGTATTGGGATTATTATCATTTAATATATGCCAGTCAACAATAACATACATACCCAGCTCTGTTGCGGCATTTACACCCTTATCAACCAATTCAAGAATTTCCTTTTTGTCTCCCCCGCTACAATATCCATAGCTGTCTCCTGTATCGGTATACATGGCAAGACGTATAAGGTTTGCCCCCCATTCGTCCCTAAATGTTTTAAAAGCTTCTGAATTTACATAGTCAGGAAACCATGTTATACCGTGTGTACTACATCCCTTAAGCTGATATGTTTTTCCTTCTTTGTCCACAATTTCCGTCTCCTTAACACTTAGTTTTCCATGATTTGAAACAGGTGTCCCATTTTCCAGATTTACAGTCTCAGATGTATCCGCTGTCTCTTCTGTTGTCTTTTCTTCTTCCTTCTGTACTTCTAAATCAGCTTTACGATATTCATTTCCATCAATATATAATATGTAATCGCTTATTGTAAGATCTGATATTGAAATATTATAACCAAAATTCACATTTCCTTTTGCAGGTATCTCTGTATTATAATCGACAGGAGTGATTGTAAGAATACTTCCTGATATCTTCATTTCTCCGCTCCATATATTGTCTATCGTTACATCTGCATTATAAATAATATCAAGCCTCCAATCCTTTACACCGGTCTGCGTATTATTATAAATAGTAACATTCTCTGTAGCACATTTTTTGTCACCATTTTCCCACGAGCTTGCCTGACTAATCTCCACTTTATAGCCCAACGTATCATTTGTTTGGTTTGTCGTTCCTTCAGTTGCCTTTTCTTCAGTTATTTTTTCTTCCTCAGTCTGATTTTTCTCCTCGGCTCTAGTATCAGCAGTATCAGAAGACGCTTCCGTCACATCAGAAGACTGATTTTTGTTGTTTTCTTTGCTGCTTTTTACAAGAAATAACGACAAAATTACTATTATTATAAGTAATAAGGCTATAATTATACTCATGATAAGCGTTTTCTTATTTTTCATTTATTTTCTCCTTAATTCAAGACTCGCTCGCGAGTCTTGGCGCGGGATTCGTGTCAGCGTTAGCTGACATAACTCATTTACGAATCCCTGCGCATCCTCGCGGAGCGTATATCAGGTGGAAGATTGGACTCCCACTGATGTAAATTTGTTACTCGCCGCCTATAGAGGCGGGAGTCATCTTCCATCTGATATATGATTGTTTAATACTTTACAGCATTTTAGAATAATTTTCAATTTATAGATATTATTTTCAGTGTATTATTATCTGAAAATCACATACTAAGAGTGTAACAAGAAATAAAAATTGTTGCAATAAAAAAGGGGGATTTATCATGAGCAGAAATTCTAGCAGCGTTCCAGAAGCTAAAGGTGCTCTGGACAAATTCAAGTACGAGGTTGCCAATGAGCTTGGTGTACCATTAAAGAAGGGGTACAACGGAGACCTTACTTCATACCAGAATGGTTCTGTAGGTGGTTATATGGTCAAGAAAATGATTGAGGCTCAGGAAAGGGAAATGGCTGGTAAGTAATCATTTACCTTCGGTTCCCTAAGCCGGAAAAAGAAGAGTCATATAATTTGTATAAACAATTTATATGGCTCTTCCTTTTATTGCAAAGCTGTCAAGATATCCTCATAAAAAAACAGACATATACCAGTTTACCTTTATATTTATAAAACAATAACCTATAATACAGGCTTGTTATAGCTCTTCTGGCTGAAACCATTTATTGAGAATCCGTTACTTTCCATAAGTGCACCATAGTTTCTGTATATATCCGAAGCTGCCTTAAGCATATCGGCATGATTATAGATATCGCCTATCTTAAAAGTCATTTCTCCACTCTGTCTGATTCCAAAGAAATCTCCCGGGCCACGCCTTTTCAAATCCTCTCCTGCAATATAAAATCCATCATTTGAATTTGTAAGGACTTCAAGCCTGTCCATTGTCTCTTTATCCTTCTTACCGCTTATAAAGATACAATATGATTGAAGCTTACCTCTTCCAACTCTTCCCCGGAGCTGATGAAGCTGCGCCAGGCCAAACCGTTCAGCATTTTCCACCATCATAACCGTAGCATTCGGATTGTTTATTCCGACCTCTATAACTGTTGTTGAAACAAGAATTTTGATATCTCCTGAAGAAAAATCATTCAATATACTGTTTTTTTCATCGGCACTCATCTTTCCGTGAAGATATGCAACTGAGATATTATTTCCAATCTGCTTTTTTAGCTCCTCGGTATATTCAACAACACTGGCAACATCATCCATCGTTTCACTGGCAGAAACCATAGGACATACAATATATACCTGATGACCTTTATTTACCTCTGATATCATAAATTTATAAGCTGTTTCTCTATAGCTTCCGTCCACCACACAATTCTTAACAGGAATACGCCCCTCAGGAAGCTGATTGATAACAGATATATCAAGGTCTCCATACATAATAATTGCCAAAGTCCTTGGTATAGGAGTGGCACTCATAACAAGTACATGAGGCTGCACCCCTTTTAGCGACAGCTTTTCACGCTGTCTTACACCAAATCTGTGCTGCTCGTCGGTCACTACAAGCCCAAGATTATCATATAATACCCTATCCTGAATCAGCGCATGTGTTCCTATGATAATATCCGTTTTGTGTGTGGTTATATCATCATATACAAGCCGCTTCTCTTTCATTGTCATGGAACCCGACAGCAGGGAAATATGTATCCCATACGGCTCAAACATAGCCTTAAAATCTTTATAATGCTGTGCTGCCAATACTTCCGTAGGTGCCATCAGTGCGCCTTGGTAGCCTGCACATGCACATGCATATAAGGCTATCGCAGCAACAATCGTTTTTCCTGATCCTACATCGCCCTGAACAAGGCGATTCATAACGTACTCGGAAGCCATGTCCTCCATGATATCGCGTACCGCCTCCATCTGGGCATCTGTAAGCCTGTATGGTAACGCTTCAATAAATGAAGTAACCCTGTCATCCCACGCAATCGGGGTATTATTTTCCTCATACTCATTTTGATTTTTAAGCAAATTCATATTACTTATAAAGCTGTAGAATTCATCAAATGCAATTCTCTTTATCGATTTTTTCAATTCATTTTCATTCTTCGGAAAATGGATTCCATATATAGCTTCTTTCTTTTCTAAAATATCATATTCCTTTAATATTTCATCGGACAGATAATCCTGTATTTCACCAACGACTGACAATGCATTTTTTACAGCCTTTTGTATTGTTTTACTTGATATACCTGATGTACATGTATATACCGGCTGCCATACATCAAGCATGGATTGATACTTGTCTTTTTCATAATATTCCGGTTGCGTCATAGTCAGCATTCCGTTTTTTAAAGTGGTCTCACCTACAAATACAAAGGAATCTCCTATATGGAAATAATTGCGCAGAAAAGGACAATGAAACCAGGTAAGTTTAATTGTCCCTGTAAAATCCTTTGCATATAATGTCGTAATTGTAAGTCCTCTGATTTTCCGAATCTCAGGTCTGCTGTTTATGGTAGCATAAATAGCCTGTCTGCTACCGGAATTTAAATCCTCGATATAGGCAGGCTCTTCATAGGTAATATATGTTCTGGGATAATAATGAATCAAATCATCTATATTATTGATATTTAGTCTTGAAAAGATTTTTTCTGTCTTTTCGCCAATACCTTTAATACAGCTAAGTGAATCTGTCAGCTCCATATAAATCTCCTATCTTATGCTTTTGTTATGTCAATATAAGTCTATTCAACCGACACAATATAATAATATATTGGCTGTCCTCCATAATATATTTGTACATCTGCATCAGGGAAAGCATCTGCCACTCTGTCAGCCAGTTCATTTGCAACATCTTCTGCAATTTCCTGACCGTAATAGATACTGATTATTTCACTATCCTCATCTACGGAATCCTTGATAAGACTGAACGTAACATCGGCTATATCCTGTCCCACAGAAACAAGCCCCTTATCACCGATACCCATGATATCGCCCTCTTTTATTGCTTTACCATCTATCGAGGTATCACGAACAGCATAGGTTACCTGTCCACTCTTAATATTGGAAATCGTATCCTGCATATTTTCTTTGTTATCCTCAATTTCCATCGTACTGTCAAAAGCAATCATCGCACTGATTCCCTGAGGAGAATTTGCTGTAGGCATTACCAGAATATTCTTGTCCTTTGACAGACTTGCCGCCTGATTTGCAGCCAGAATGATATTTTTATTATTTGGGAATATAAAAATATTTTCTGCATTTACTTTTTCGATGGCATTGAGCATATCCTCTGTACTTGGATTCATAGTCTGACCACCCTCTATAACATAGTCAGCACCAAGCTCCTTAAACAGTTCTTTCAGTCCGTCTCCCATGGACACAGTAATAAATCCATACTTTTTCTTCGGTTCAACCTTCTTCTTTTTTCTCTCAGCTTCCTGCCTTTCCGCCTCTTCACGTTCAGCCGCCTTTATAACCTTTTCATTATGCTCAATACGCATATTGTCAACCTTCATATTTGACAGGTATCCAAGAGTAAGGCCTTTTTCAAACGCCTGACCCGGATGATTGGTGTGAACATGAATCTTTACGATATCCTCAAGAGATACACATACAATAGAATCGCCTATAGACTCAAGGAAAGCCTTAAGCTCGTCCTCTTCCTTCTCTCCATATGGTTTTTCAAGATTTATTATAAATTCTGTACAATAACCGAATTTAATATCATCTGTGGATATACTTGTACCATTAGAAACATTTGGTCTTAATGATGCATGATCACCCGAAGCATCCGATATAGCAGCAACAGATTTACCTGTTAATCCGTCAAATGCTCCCTTTAAGAATTCCATAAGTCCCTGTCCACCGGAATCAACAACTCCTGCTTCTTTTAGCACAGGTAATAAATCAGGTGTTGATTTCAAAACCTCATCACCATGAGCAATTACAGCTTTACAGAACTCTTCTAAATTCATCTCGGCATCTGCACATTCTCTTGCCTTTGTCGCTATTCCCTTTGCAACAGTAAGAATTGTTCCCTCTTTAGGCTTCATAACAGCTTTATATGCCGTTTCCACAGCCTTCTGGAATGCATCAGCAATATCTCTTACACCAATTTCTTCTTTATTCTGTATTTTCTTGCTAAAGCCCCTAAGAAGCTGTGATAATATAACACCCGAATTTCCTCTGGCTCCCCGCAATGAACCCGTCGACATAGCTTTTGCTATAGAAGTCATATCAAACGGTGCAGCTTCAACCTCTCTCGTTGCCGACTGCATGGTAAGTGTCATATTCGTACCTGTATCACCGTCAGGAACAGGGAAAACATTTAATTCATTAATATAATCCTTCTTATTATTGAGATTATTTGCACCGGCTATAAACGCCTTCTTCAGCGCAAGTGCATCTATAGTATTATTCACGACAAGCTCCTCCAATTAATCCAGAACCTTAACGTCTTCAACAAAGACATTAATCCGGCTTACTTTAAATGATGTAAAATCTTCTACTTTATATTTGACAGACTGCATCAGGTTATCCGTAACAGCCTTGATGCTTACTCCATAAGCAACAACAATATGAAGCTCTATTACGATATCATCATTTTCATCAAATTTGACATTTACACCTTTTGAAACATTATCTCTTCGCAGCTGTTTCACGATGCCGTCCTTGACACTCACAACTCCCATACCAACGATACCAAAGCAGTCCAATGCAGTCAGTCCCGCAACCTGAGCAACGACGTTTTCATCCAAACTTACTTTCCCAATGTCTCCATTTATATATTCTTTCATATAGGCGAACCCTCCTTTATATTCCGATAATATATATTCTTTCATATAAATCAAAATTTTATTATATGATTTACATTTAGCCGGTTCTATCCCGCCATGCACCTCGCCTTCGGCTCGGTCACGGGCTTCGCCCTATGCCTGACAATATAGACAATTTTGTCTGCAAGCAGCCAACTTGTCCATATTGTCAGGCGCATGGCTCATTGCTATCGCGTATATTATATCATACTCTATGTAAAAATAAATAAAAAGTTTTTTAATTTATGCTTGCATATAAAATCATAATCTGTTAGAATATGTTTTGTTGTGAACTTAAGTGTTTAAATAAGTTTAATATATTGAAGGAGGTGCTATCATGGCAAAGTGTTCAATTTGTGATAAAGGTGCTCATTTTGGAATTAAGGTGAGCCATTCTCATAGAAGATCAAATAAGATTTGGAAATCAAATGTAAAGTCAGTAAAGGCTATTGTTGATGGTTCTCCAAAGAAGATTTACGTTTGTACATCATGTTTAAGATCTGGTAAGGTTGAGCGTGCTTAATTTTTTCCATATCAAAAAAAAGACCGCATTTGTGGTCTTTTTTTATTTAAAAATAAGCGTTTCTTTACAAAATAAAAAGTACACCGCTTAAATACGCATCCACTGCCATTTACTATCTGCAAAATAGTATATATGATATAAGCAGCAATATCACTATAATTAAAAATTCTATAAAACCTTCTATAAAAAAACCTATTATCATCCCTGTTGCAAGGAAAAACAGGGCAAATCCACATATTTTCTTCAAAAAAATAACCACACATTATATGTTATTATACATTATATGCTGTGGTTATCCATAAAATACTACCTTATTCTGTCTGTTTTGAAGCTTCCTCAACAGCCTTTTCTACTGCTTCCTCTTCCTCTGTTTTATCCTTTTTAAACAGTCCTATTATTTTATCAACAATTTCCGGAGCCATGTCCATAGCCTTCGTAATTGCATCCTGATTCTTAATATTGACAAGTCTTGTCTGTCCGTTGGATACAACAAGCACAGCTGAAGGACTAAGCTTTGCACCGATACCACCGGCAGCATTATTACCTTCCTGTTTATTAAAGGCTCCTGCAGCCATACCAAAATTCACATCCAATAAAGGAATAATAATGGAATCTCCTGCATATATAGGCTCACCAACAACAGATTTTGTCGAAACAAAACCATCCATTCCCTTAAATAATGTACTAAGTGTTCCTTCAACATTCATATTAGCCATTCTTTTCTCCTCCTAATTTCTTAAATCGTTTTATTGTAATCATTACATTCTTATTGAATAAAACCTGAACACCATAAATAATCAGATTTATCATTCTGATACGTCCCTTTATTGATATATATCCTTCCAGTTTTTTCTGTGAAAAATCCGGAGTAATATCAATTTTATCATAATAAAGCGGAAGCGCTATACTCATATATCCTAAATGCTGTCCCGTTGTTGCAGGGTCTGCGGCTCCATATATAAGTTCTCCCTTGATTCGCGTTGGAGCAAGATGCTTTAATATCTTTATCAAACCTTTCTTTGCCGCATTAACCGCTTCCTTTGTCTCTCTTTTCCTTATAAAATGTTTATATGCATCTGCCTTCTTTTTCAAGCTGCGTAGCTTATCCAATATTGACGATATCTTGTTTCTCGCGCCATTTACCGCCCTATCAAGAAATGATCCAATTTTCTTAAATAATCCCTGTTTTTCCTCGGTAAACTCCGTATCATCCAACAGGAATGCTCTATCCTCCTGCTCTAATCCGTCATATGATATATTATCTTCAAATTCTGAATCAATTATATTCTTATTTGTTTTATGTTTTCTGGCATTTTTGTTTTTTGGCTCTTCCTCCTGAATATTATTGCCTTCCTCTTCGTCTGTTATACAATTCTGATTCGTCATTAGCGTTCCACCAAAGGATTTAAGCTTATATTGAAAACCATCATCATCATATACCGCCTTAAAGCAAAGTATAAATCCCATAAATGAAACCTTCATCTTTGCAAAAATGGATTCGTATTTTTGTATATATCCCCTATATCTTATAGGAACAAAAAGTACTATAAGCAATAGGACTATCAAGAATCCAAGCAGCACCAAAACAGTTATAAGCAATATTTTCAGGATTAATAACAGTATATGAAGCATAAATCCCTCTCCTTCAGATATACACAATCCCTTATTTCCATCTTATATAACAATATTTCAAACAGCATGACCCGCACAAAGCATTTACAGCTTTATCCCACATTTGAAAAATATGATTCCATATCAAAGCCACCTGTTTTTTTATATACGTCATCCACAATGTCTCTCACCAGATAAACAGCCATCCTTCTTGTAGGTGCAATTCCTACAATATGTATACTGTCTTCCATATCTCTGTATAACTGCTGCTGGAATTCATTCATATTATATATCTCCAGTATTCCATCATGAAACAATGGCAAGGTTACAACATAAACATTTGTACACAGCTTAAATCTCTTTATTTTTTTTATTGCTTTCATTACGCTGCGGTCAGGCATATACCCGACATATAGCCGCTTATCAATTATCATGAAACCACCTGTTTATTATAATTGCTCTACCATATAGACTCAGTTCAACTACACTGCCCTAACATTCCATAATCTGCTTAATTACAATATAGCTTGCTTTTATCTCGCTTATATTGTTACAGTGATTCAAGGAATATTCAATATAATCCTTTATTTCCTGCTGGTTGTTGAAAAATACCGGAATATTGGACAAAATCTTTGCCATAACAGCCCTGTTAAAAATCATCTTGTTTTCAGAGAAAAGCTTTGTGAACTCATCTACAAGCTTATCCTTAATTGAAATAATATATTCAGAATCAGCCGGCATTGTATCATACATACCTATATTTTCAATATCCACAAACAGACTTCCTGAAAGCAGCTTATCAAGTATGTCTATGGTTCTATATATATCTTCAAGTCCAAGCCTTGCCAAATCCGCCGTGTAAGAGGTACTGATATCATAAACGGAAGACTCAAGCATCAGCTTATGCTCACCAGCCTCCTCCTGAAATCCCTCTACAGACATCAGCAAATCATATGCATCGGTCGCAATTTCTTGATCTTCGGTAATAGCCTCATGTATTCCGGCTATAACCTTTACGGCACGCTTGCATCCATCAGATAAGTCAGCTCTTATCCTGCATGAAAGCATCATGGCATAAAGGTCATTTATCAGTTCCATAATCATCATGTAATCCGAAACCACATCATTTATAAAAGAAGCACTGCTGTCAAGTACTGTCATAAGCTGTCTGTAACCTTCGTAATTAAGATTTGAATAATCCGCATCTTTAAGAACATTAATTGCATCAAACAGTCCTGTATACTCTGTTTCAAATCCTTCCGGCAACGAAAGTAATGCTGTCCCCGATATCATTTCGGCAAATTCATTGACTGCTCCCTTTTCCAATCCATTATATATGGTAAGAGTCTGCCCAAGAATATCATAGAACTTATTTTTTGTCATACGAAACGGAAGCTGTCCAATCACAGACTGAATCTTTGCATTAATAGTAACACTGTCATTGTCTGAAAATATAAAATTAAATATCTCTGTGGCAAAGGAATCAGCATCATAATTTGCAAATTCTGTTTCCACATCAGGATTCTCATTTTCAGGAAAACCAAATTCTTTTCTATTTAAAATGTATTCATACAGCTCAAAGGCATCTGTATACGATGTAAGAACCTTCATTTTCCTTGTAACCTTGTCTCGCATTTCATTTATCAATGCTCTGTCTTCATCCGTACATACAGCAGCATCTCCAACTACATATGCTCCTGTCAGCTTATTTATACCCATGATACATTCATATAAATATGGGTCATCTGCAATATCCTTGTCAGCAAGCATTTCCTTAACAGTGAAATAGTTCAGTGTAAACTTATGGCAGGCATACTCAAAATCCGCAGTCAATACCTTATCAGCAAATAAAGGCAGATTTGTATCAAGCTCCTTTTTTCTCTGAATATCCGTAATTATTTTCTTTTCTTCATTATACATCTCAGTTCCCCGCTTAATTTCTCATGTATTGATATCAGGTAATCCACTATACATGTGTATGTGTAAATATATGATCCTGACAATATTCTTTATTGTCCTTGCACTTTGAACAATATCTGAACTGCATATCCGGTGCTTCCTTATCAGTGATTCCACATACAGCACATTTATGCGTAACATTTGCTGTTTTATTCACCTTGACCTGCTTTTTATAATCTCTTCGCCTTTTTATCTGTTTCGGAGAAAATCTCCTGAAATTTCTGGTACTAAAGTAGAATATGATAAAGCTCAGCAATGAAAGCACAATATTGGCACGCATCATAATGGTACCAGCTATTTTAAATTCGTACGCTGTAAATATCAAATAGATAATGGACAACCATTTCATTTTAATAGGGATAATCATTGCATACAATACAGTCATATTCGGATAACACACTGCAATGGCAAGGAATATAGTTAGCATAATATAATAGGTAGAAACACAATATGGCGGCAAATAAAGCATACTGGCATCAAAATCAACACCGTATGAAATATATTTTACCATATCATAATCAATACCCATCGTAGTAAAATCACTGATGTGAAGCATGTAATGACATACAATATATGTCAGCATAGAGCCAATCATTGTAACAATCATACCGCCAAAAATATAAATGTTGTATAAAAATGCCCCCATCGTTCTCTCTAACTGGGTACCAATACTATAGTAAAATACGAGTGCAACGATTACCCACAGACTTATTCCTCTTGGCGGAGTAATAACCCATGTTACAAGTCTCCACACCTGCCCCTTCATGACAAGTGGTGGTACAAGGGTAAGATAACTTAAAACATTCGGTGCAAACATCCATAACAGATAACCTATTATATATCCTATAATCAAGTACAGCGATAAGTTTCTGACAGCATATCTGCCAAACTTCCGCTGCATTTTATTCATAAAACCCATATATAAAGAATCTCCTTTAAAAATATAAATGTATAAATACACTTTTAAAATTATATAATAGAAAGCAAAAGTTTACAACACATTAATTCATGAAGTTTTCCTTAAAAGTCATGTCCAAATATAGACTTACACATTTTGCTGCTAATAGCTGTTTATAATTTTTTAACTAAAAAAGCCTGCCGCCTTATTGATAAGAATCATAAAGCGACAGGCTTTTAACTAATTTTCCTCTACTCTTCTGCTAATGGCATAATACCATAGTCCTCACATGTTCCTCGTATAACCATACCTTCAACAAGCGGAAGCTTATATAAATCAGGATTAAGCCTAAACAAATCATCAGGGGCAGTTCCAAGATTTTTCATAAGCTCTTCAAATGTATCACCGGCCTTAACCGTATATGTGAGTTCCTGACAGCCACCCTGTACCGGAACACAGATTTCTTCTCCCGGCTGCATATTATATACATTTACATATGGATTAGCCGAAATAATATCACTTAAATTCACATTATGCATTCTTGAAATCTTGTATAAGGTATCACCTTTTTTTACTACATGTATAATTCCATTACATGATTTAAAATTCTGATTCATATATCCAAATCCTTAAATTGCTTTTACCACAATATATTCATTTTCCTTATAATTGTTCAAAAAATAAGCCATATTGAAAAAATTATTACAAATCAGATAATAGCAAGCTGCTAAACTGAATGATTAAACCAAAATTTTCTTAGGTTAAGTTTTTATAAACTTATTGTTTTTTATGAAACCTTACTCTATAATAAAGTAGTTTCATAGATAATTATGTCACAGAAACTCGAAATAATATAAATTTTAAATCATTATGTTACCGTTCAGCAAATCAGTAACATCATGTTGATATTGCTAAATCATTTACTGATAACCGAATCGGAACACAAATAGAGAAATATATAGAATTGGAAGGTTTATTTTATGTACACATTAGGAATTGATATTGGCTCAACTACAGTTAAGGTTGCAGTATTAGATGAAAAGCATTCTATTCTCTTCTCCGACTATAAGAGACACTATGCAAATATCAAGGAAACGCTTAAACTTCTGGTAGATGAAGCAAAGGAGCAGCTTGGCGATATATCTGTTCATCCATGTATAACAGGTTCAGGTGGTCTTGCCCTTTCTCAGCTTATAGGTGTACCCTTTACACAGGAGGTAGTCTGTGTATCTGAAGCACTTCAGGACTATGCCCCTCACACAGACGTAGCGATAGAGCTTGGCGGTGAGGATGCAAAGATTATTTATTTCACAAATGGAATTGAACAACGTATGAATGGCGTATGTGCAGGAGGTACAGGCTCTTTCATCGACCAGATGGCATCACTTCTCCAGACTGACGCATCAGGACTTAATGAATATGCCAAGGATTACGATACCATTTACCCTATTGCCGCACGTTGCGGAGTATTTGCAAAAACAGATATACAGCCGCTTATCAATGAAGGTGCAACAAAGCCAAATCTTGCAGCCTCTATCTTTCAGGCTGTTGTAAACCAGACAATATCGGGGCTTGCATGTGGTAAACCGATTAAGGGCAATGTTGCTTTCCTCGGTGGTCCTCTCCACTTCCTTCCGGAGCTGAAAAACGCATTTATCAGAACACTGAATTTATCGGGAGATGCCATTATTGACCCGTCACATTCACACTTATTTGCAGCTGTAGGTGCAGCGCTTAACGCAAAGGAAGAGATTACCAATACCCTTTCCCAGCTTTCTGATACACTTTCAAAGGAGCTTAAGCTGGCTGTCGATGTAGACAGACTTGCTCCTCTTTTTGAAAATGACGCTGCATACGAGGAATTTAAAACAGAACACAATAAATATACGGTTAAACGTGGTGATATCAAAAACTATAAAGGAAACTGCTTTATCGGGATTGATGCAGGCTCAACGACTACAAAAGTAGCTCTTGTCGGCACAAATGGCGAGCTTCTCTATGACTTTTACAGCAGCAATAACGGCAGTCCGCTCAATACCACCATCAGAGCAATAAAGGAAATATACGAAATCCTTCCTGAAGGAGCAGTTATAGCAGGCTCCTGTTCAACAGGCTACGGTGAAGCACTTATCAAACAGGCACTTATGCTTGATTTTGGCGAAGTAGAAACGATTGCCCATTATACTGCCGCCGCCTTCTTCGACCCTGAGGTTGACTGTATCCTTGATATCGGCGGTCAGGATATGAAATGTATTAAAATAAAAAATAAGGTTGTCGATAATGTTATGCTGAATGAAGCGTGTTCGTCAGGCTGTGGTTCATTTATCGAAACCTTTGCCAAATCCTTGAACTATGAAATCGCCGACTTTGCAAGATTAGCCGTTACGGCACAGAATCCGATTGACCTTGGTTCACGTTGTACCGTATTTATGAATTCCAAGGTTAAGCAGGCACAAAAGGAAGGCGCCTCCGTCGCCGATATATCAGCAGGTCTGGCATATTCCGTAATAAAAAATGCCCTTCTTAAGGTCATCAAGCTTACAGACCCGAAGGATTTAGGTAAGCACGTTGTCGTTCAGGGTGGTACCTTCTACAATGATGCCGTATTAAAGTCCTTTGAGGTTATTTCAGGCAGGAAAGCGATACGTCCTGATATCTCAGGTATCATGGGCGCATTTGGTGCTGCTCTCATAGCAAAAGATAAATTTAAGGAAGGGTTTAAGACCTCCATGCTTTCTATCGATGAGATAAGCAAGCTTACCTATGAAACCTCCATGACAAGATGTAAGGGCTGTACAAATAACTGTCTTCTTACCATTAATAAATTTTCAAACGGCAGGCGTTTCATTACCGGTAACCGTTGTGAAAAGGGAATCGGACTTAAGAAAAATGCAGATAACATTCCGAATCTGTTTGAATATAAGCTAAACAAAATATTTGACTACACTCCTCTTACACCTGATATGGCAAAAAGAGGTACCATTGGTGTGCCGAGAGTTCTGAATATGTATGAAAACTATCCGTTCTGGTTCACCTTCCTTACAAAGCTGGGATTTTCTGTTGTACTTTCACCAAAGTCATCCAGAGATATTTACAGTCTTGGTATCGAGTCTATCCCTAGCGAATCAGAATGTTATCCGGCAAAAATTTCACACGGACATGTTATGTGGCTTTTAAAACAGGGACTTACATCCATTTTCTATCCTTGTGTACCATATGAGATGAATGAAACACCTGATGCAAATAACCACTACAACTGCCCTATTGTTACTTCATATGCTGAAAATATCAAGAATAATATGGAAGAGCTTAAGGCAGATAATATCACGTTTATACGACCTTTCGTAGCGCTTGACAATGAGGAAGCTCTTGTAAAAAGACTTCATAGAGAGCTGAAAAAACACTATGATGTAACAATGGAGGAAATAGCCGAAGCTGTAAGAGCCGCTTATGAAGAGGCGGAACGAGTAAAACAGGATATCCGGGATAAAGGTGAAGAAACCCTCAGATATATCAATGACAATGATATGCTTGGAATCGTACTTGCAGGCAGACCATATCATATTGACCCTGAAATCAATCACGGACTTCCTGAGCTGATTAATTCTTACAAAATAGCTGTTTTAACAGAGGATTCCATAGCCCATTTAGGTCAGGTAGACAGACCACTGATTGTCTCCGACCAATGGATGTATCATTCAAGACTATATAAAGCCGCAAACTATGTTAAGACCTGTGACAACTTAGAGCTGATACAGCTTAACTCCTTCGGATGCGGTCTTGACGCTGTTACAACGGACTGTGTCAATGATATACTGACAAATTCAGGAAAAATATATACCGTTCTTAAGATTGATGAGGTAAGTAATCTGGGCGCTGCCAGAATCAGAATCCGCTCTCTGATTAGTGCCGTAAATGTAAGACGTGAGCAGCACTATAAAACCTGCCCATCTTCAAGCTCCATCAACAGAATCGAATTTACAAAGGATATGATGAAGGACTATACCGTTCTTGCTCCACAGATGTCTCCAATTCACTTTGATTTGCTGGCGCCTGCATTTGAATGTATGGGACTGAATATCGAGATTCTTCCTGATGCAACAAAGGAAACCATTGATGTTGGTCTGAAATATGTAAATAATGATGCCTGCTATCCGTCACTTATCGTTGTCGGTCAGTTGATGAGTGCCGTAACATCAGGAAAATATGACGTAAACAAGCTGGCAGTTATCATGAGCCAGACAGGCGGTGGATGCCGTGCAACCAACTATGTCGGTTTTATCAGACGTGCGCTTTCCAAAGCAGGCTACGGGCAAATCCCTGTTATTGCATTATCCGCTCAGGGCTTTGAAAAAAACTCAGGCTTCCCGATAAACTACAAGATATTAAAGCGTGCCATGCAGGCGATTATCTATGGCGACGTATTTATGAGATGTCTCTATCGGACAAGACCATACGAGAAGGAGCCGGGTTCTGCAAATGCCCTCCATGAGAAATGGAAGAAAATATGTCAGGATAGCCTTCGTGCTTCCGGAAGTACGGCACAATTTAAAAAGAATATAAAGGGAATTGTACATGACTTTGACACGCTCCCACTTCTTGATATGAAAAAACCAAGAGTCGGTATTGTTGGCGAGATTCTTGTAAAATTCCTTCCATCAGCAAATAACCATCTTGTCGAGCTGCTTGAAAGTGAAGGCGCGGAAGCGGTTATGCCTGATTTGCTTGATTTCTTTATGTACTGCTTCTATAACAACAACTATAAGCATGAATTCCTTGGCAAGACAAAGAAGAGTGCTGTTATAAGCAATGCGGGAATAGCATTTCTTGAGCATATGAGAAAGCCTGCCAAGGATGCGCTTGAAGCAAGTGAGCGTTTTGAAGCTCCTACTCATATCAGCAAGCTTGCCGAATATGCCAAACCATTTGTTTCCATCGGTAATCAGACCGGTGAGGGCTGGTTCCTTACAGGTGAAATGATAGAGCTGATAAACAGCGGTGCGGCAAATATCGTATGTGCACAGCCATTTGCCTGTCTTCCAAACCACATCGTCGGTAAGGGTGTTATCAAGCACTTGAGGGAGGCATATCCTGATGCAAACATTGTTGCCGTTGACTATGACCCGGGTGCATCCGAAGTCAACCAGATAAACAGAATTAAGCTGATGCTGGCTGCGGCAAATAAGAAGATGAAATAGAAAAAACGACATAATACAGACAGCCTGTTATCCTATATTGTTTTACGAACTGCTATATGCTTTGTAAATCAATATAGATTAACAGGCTGCTCTTTACTTTATCGGTTTACATCCTATTCTTTTCTGCCAAATGTTCTCTTCTCTTTTATAAAATATTCATATATTCCCAAAAGTACAGAGCCTGCACCATAGCAAATAATATCCTTAACATCAAATACACCGCCAATCAGGGTACTGAGAAACCTGTTATCTGCAAGTCCTAATAGATCCACGATGTGAAACCATTGAAGTACCTCAACGATTACCGCAAATAAAAATACATAGAGTGGAAGCAGTCTGATGCCATTCGGTATGAATATTCTCACAAATGTATATACCACGATTACTACAATCACATCACCAATATACGGTCTGATAAAATTGTCATGTATGTATAATGCAATAAGAACCTCAATGACAAGCAATATGATGGTAGCCGTTAAATATAATAATCTTTTTTTCATGCTTTATCTCTCATCTTTCATAAATAATCATAATAAGCTTTATACCAATGGTCTGTTATTTTTGCAATGGTTTTAGCTCTTTTTCTCCGATCCTCTCCCGGATATGATACATATGATGGCCACTTATCCTCTTCTGAATAAATAACAGTGCTTTTATCATCTCCACTACAAAATGAAACAAATGTATCATATACATAAACATTATATACAAAACAATTCCCATTTTGCTTTCTCATTGTTACTATCGCACTCTGATAAATTTCATCATCCTTATTACTAAGCATAATATCGTAGTTGTAGCTGTAACAATGTATCGTATTCGATTCTATATATTCATACCTCAATATAAGGTCGGTATTATTTTTTTATAATCTTCATAATATAGTTCAGCCACTCTATTGCAAGCATCTACATTCTTAAGAAATTCCCTCTCACCATATTCCGATACATGGGGATGATCTCTATAAATTTTTATCATAATGAATAATATCAAAATTATTAATATTGCTAATATATTTTTTAATTTAATCATTTTATGCTCCCCTTGATCGTTCTTTCAAATATCATATAAGAGGTTGATACGCTCCTTCATATAAATCATAATGCTGGAGAATATACCAGCTTCGAAACCCCTGAATATCCCCATATTCAAATAATTGCATTTTTTCTGGCGCAATATCAGTCATATTTAATCCAAATATATCATAAAATGTAAATTTTAATGTATATTCATAATTCTTTCCATCAAATTTATAGGATATAATCTCAAAACGATTACCATACAAACTATCCACACAGATACCCAAACCGCTTAACGGTTCTTTATAAATAGGTGAGTAAATTTTATCTTTCATCCGCTTTACCATTACACAATCCTCACGGTTTTCTGCATTATATGCAAGACCTGATATATCACCATTATTCTCCTGTATATAATTATTAATAATAGTTGCCACACTATTTGCATATGCATCTGTATTTTCATGTGAGGCAATATTTTTTGTTAATACATCATGAGCATATTCTGTCCCTGTCCCTTCCATAAAAAGATTTGCCATATCAACTGCTACAGTCTCCATTTCTCCTGTATAACAGCTTTTCATTATTATTTATTAATACCATCCATTGTCATAAACGTAATACCAACGGTCTGCTATTTTCCTCACAGCAATTTTTTTCTTTTCTTCATTTGGACTTGTAATATATGATGGCTTCTTATCATTTACAGAGTAAATAATAGATGCTCTCCCATTTACAGTACAGAATGACACAAAGGTTTCATATGTACAAACAAATTCTAAAGATTTTCCGTCTAAATTAAAACTATCATACACATTTTGATAGCTTATATATTCCGAATCACTAAGTGTTACATAATAGTCGTATGTTAAACAATATATTTTACCAGATTTTCCACCTACATATATTAATTCACTTGTATTATGTTTTTGATAATCTTCATAATATAGATTAGCTATCGTGTCATAATCACCCTTATTATCAAGTACTATACTTCGTATATGTTTTGATGCCATACGAGTTCTGTTCATAATTACTAAAACAATTATAATTACAGAAATAATTACTCCTATTCTCTTATATTTTCTCATTTTATACTCCCTTTAATTGTTCTTTCAAATGTCATATAAGAGATATAGGGCTGATAATCTCCTTCATATAAATTACAATGCTGAAGGATATACCAACTCCGAAATCCCTGAAGTATCCCATATTCATTTTTTGAAGAATCATCTCCTTCAATATCATGACTATCTAACCCGAAAATATCATAGAATGTAAATCGCAACGTATATTCATAATTATTTCCGTCAAATTTATAGGATATAATTTCAATACGATTTCCATATAAACCATGTATACATATACCTAAGCCACCTACTTTATCATTGTAATAAGGCTCATATACATGATTAAGCCACATTTTATATGCCATTTCACCTTTCAAACGTTCTTCCTCTGTTCCATCAATGTAGGTAAGCCCTGATATATCACCATTATTTTCTTGTATATAATTATTAATAATATTCTTCACCCCTTCAACGTATATATCTGTGTTTTTGTGGGAAGTAATATTTTTAGTTAATACAACATTTGAGTAATCACTTCCTGTTCCATTCATGAAATGATTTGCCATATCAACTGCCACATCCTCCATTTCCCCTGTAGAACATAATTTCATAAGCGTCTTAAACGAACCTCTATAGTAATCTTCGTCCAAAAGGAAAAAGTCTGTCCAGTTAATATATTTCATACTCCTAATCTCATCAATACTCTGGTCTGAATATTGATAATCTTCTGGTCTATCAGCCATACTAAATTTCTTTAATTCAACATCAGTTTCCTCAGTTTCATAAATCAACAACCCTATCTCTGCATCCCACGGATCATCATCTGTCAAATCATCTATCCCGTCAAAATCACTGTCCGGTTCAACAGGATTGGAATGTAAATATACATAAACACGGTTCGTTTTACTGTCATATCTTATTTCAAATTCCTGACCGTTCTTCTTGCCGTCTTTATCATAATCATCATCTTTATTAAACTCCTCATAGGACACGCCGTCAAAGATATCACATTGTGTACCAATCCGTAACGTACCGTCACAAAGAAGTCTTGTATAATAGTCGCTAATACCGTCATTATTGGAGTCCGTCGTATAATCAATAATATCGGTTCTGAGTTTCTCATAAATCTCGTATAGCTGCGCTGTATCATCTGCAAAGAAATAATCTCCGCCCGTTGCATCCGCAAGCGCCATAAGAAATTGTTCGTTTACTGCCCCAGTCCCTATCGTATAGATTTTTATATTAAAAGCCAATGCGCTCAATACAATTTGCTGATATGTATCTGCCGCATCCGACGCCTTATCATTCCCATCCGTCAAGAGTATGATGGCATTATATTCATTGTCATGGTCTGAAACATTCATTTGAAGCTCTAACAATCCCCTGTTTAATCCCTTATATATTGCTGTACTGCCTCCAGTATCTAATCTGTCTAATTTCTTCAGGAAATTATCATAATCATTCGTTAGAGAGCATTCTGCGCTTGTAGTATTTGAAAAACGTATTAATGCCACATTTGTCGCAATCGCATTTTCTCTTATTTTTTCAATAAACTTCCCAATAACATCTTTGGCAGTTGTGATTCTGGTACCCCTCATACTCGCCGAAGTATCAACCACAAATGCAATATTAATCCTATTTATTTCTGAGTTTTCATCAGGTGCCTTAATTTTCTGCCAAGCAGCCTCATAGGTCGTTTTATTTAACAATACATAAACAGAAAAATGTGTTGTTACCGTAGCAGCAACATTTCCGAGGGCCGTCGTAGGCATTTCTTCCAAAAGCTGCGTTTCCTCATTATAGTAATAAATTGCAGGAACAAACGTCTCATCCTCCAAGTATTCCGCAGGAAAGGTAAATGAAATTTCAGCCTTCTCAAAATCTCCATCTACTTCAAACCGAAAAGGACTGCCAATATATCCCGGTACCGTATCATCAAGTAACAGAATATCATTATCCGCCTCCACAGACAAGCTTCTTACCTGACTGCCTGATAAATCCATTGAAACGGATGCCGCTATATTTTTGCCTGTAGCATTTTTTGAAACATTAAAAGAAGCATCATAAGTATTTGCATCAAATCCGTTTTCATACTCCCATTTATCGTCAGCGCCATCTCCGTCCGTATCCTTTTTATTTGGATTGGTAAAATAGGAATACAGCTCATCATAATCACGCAGCTCGTCTCCGTCAGAATCAGCATATAGCGGATGTGTCCCAAGCTCATACTCTTCTTTATTGGTCAGTCCGTCATCGTCCAAATCCTCATCACCATCTAGTATTCCATTGCCGTCACTATCAGGAGATGTCAAATCTGTCAGACTGATTGTCAGCTCATAGAAATCATCAAGACCGTCACCATCTGTGTCAGGTGAATTCGGATTTGCGCCAAGCTCCATTTCAATTTCATCCGGTATGAAATCACCATCCGTATCCTTAAGCTCTTTTTCATCTTCTAAATCTTCCGTATTTTCCGTATCTGTTCTCTCCTCTGAGCCTTCTGTATCTGCCTCCTCTGTATGTTCCGTACGCTCTTCATCACTTGTATCTTCTTCTGTACCTGTATTTTCTTCCGTTTCGGTATTTTCTGTATTCTCTAATATATCCGGTATTCCGTCACTGTTTTCATCAGGCAGATATTCCCATTCTTCAGACGGAATATTCAGCTTTTCTGAGGTATTTCCCACAAATTCTGCCATACTGCTGCTTTTATTGGCATTTATGCTTGGTGCATTAATCATAACCCTGTCTGCTATAATCACAACATTATTAAGTGTCAGATTTTGTGCAGTTATATGTACCTCGCCAAACGGCGCATAGAGCAGACCGTTGATATTGACATTCTGACTGTCAATCACAATATCTCCATACTTGGAAAAGATAATGGAATCATTTGTATTCTTTACCTCGCCCTGCAACGAAATATCTCCAAAGGTCTTTAGTGCTGAACTGATACTGATATTTCCAATCAATGTGGTATCTCCTTCAACAGCAAGAGGGTTTGTTATATGAATATTCATCTCTTCAAGCAGATAATCTTCCGTATGTGTTTCTACATTATTATCTGAGAAATACGACGCATCAATCTTATTAAAAATGTAAATCATGTTTTTACCGGCATGCTCATCACTCGTGCCATTTATATTTACGTTGCCTGTTGAAACTATAGTCCCGTTTGTTGCCACATTTCCATTCAGGCAAAAATTATCTGCATCTACGGAAATTGCGCCTTCCTCATCTGATGCAGCAAATATTGTGTATGGATATGCATCATCTTCATCGTCGGCTGTTACTGAAATGCCACTAATTAGTGTTGTTGCCATTGTAAAACTTAGTACTACTGAAAGAAAAAATCTCGATTTTAATCGTTTTTTAACCATAAGCTTATCTCCTTTTTTGAAAATTTAATTAAGAACCTATTGATTTTTATCCTTGAAATATCATAACGAGTTATCAGAATTAAGCATTTCGAATTAGACCAAAGACATTGGCATTCTGCATCAAAAATAGCATTGCTGAATTGACAAATTTCTGAATTATTGACACTCCCCATAGCTAAAGCAAGGGGATTCTTGTTTCAACCACTACTGCATT
>CAZATW010000007.1:0-56237 GCA_964488185.1 uncultured Coprococcus sp.
ACTTATTAACTGAGTAGTCTTGTTTGACTACACCATTATTATACTAGGAGGAAATGTTATGTTTAGAGGAGATGTGAGTTCACAATCTCGGAATAAGTGTTATCTGACCAGACAGCTAGTGCTTATGGCAACTATATTTGTATTAGCTTTGACAACAATGTTTTCACTTGGAACATTTGCAGCAGCAGCAGAAGAGAATCAGTCTGCAGAAGGAACGGCGACACCGGGAGATGCAGATCAGATAACGGATGGCTTAAATTATGATGAGCAGTCAGGTAAATGGTATTTGTACAAAAACGGTGTACCATCTACGACGACAGGTTGGACGGATGTTGATTCTGCTACACGTGTATTGATATCCGGAACAGATGGCGTGGTTACAAAGAAACTGTCTGTAAGCGGGGATGTTAAAAGATTATATACTGCATCCGGAGAAAATTGGATTTTGCAGAAGAATGTATGGCAGGAGATAGATTCAAATCAGTATTACTTTGCATCATCTGGAATATGTGCACGGATATATTATACAAAAAGTAAACAGTTGTATATATATTCAAACGGTAAGATGGTACTTGCAAAGAATACGGCATATTCACTTAATGATAACAAGCTGTATCTGTTTAACGGAAACGGCGTGAAGGTAACGACAACAGGATGGTATGTGGCAAATTCTTCAGTTACATATTATGTTTCAGGTGCAGGCCACATAACTCACAGACTGCTGAAGTCAGGAAATAATTACACATATGCTCAATATGATTATGCTAAGAAAGTATGGGTCAATGATAAGAATTGTTGGAAGACATTTCAGGGTAAGAGTTATTATTTTGCATCATCAGGTATATGTACAAGGCTGTATAATGTAAACAGTAAAAGATTGTATGTATATTCGGGCGGCAAGCTTGTTCTTGCAAAGAATAACATATATAAACTGAATAACAACAAATGGTATTTCTTTAATGGAAAGGGCATCAAGGTTACAAAGTCAGGCTGGAAGAAAATAAATTCCAAGAACTATGTATATGTGGCAAAGTCAGGCTACATAACACTTAAGTATCAGCAGTCAGGAAATGGAAGGAAGCTGTATCAATATAACTACAAAACAAATAAGTGGGCAGCGAAGAAAAATTCATGGCAGACAATAGCAAATTATACGTATAGCTTTAATGCTAAAGGCACAGCTACACTGATGTACAATACGAAGACAAAAAAATGCTATGATTATACAAATAAGAAGTGGAAGCTTGTAAAGAAGCAGACCAGAAAGATACAGGGAAAGACATATTACTTTAATGCAAAGGGCAAAAGGGTAACAAAGTCAGGAAGCTATAAGACATCTGACGGTTATATAGTAACTGTAAATAAGAAGGGTGTAGTATCAAAGATTGAGCTTGACCTCACATATTCAAGATATTATACGATTCAACTTGCAAACGGAAAGACTGCTAAGGTATACGGTCATTATGATATTAAAGCGGCTGAAGCGATTATGAAAGAGGTAAACAGATATCGTAATGAAAGACACGAGTCTACTCTCCGTACAAAAGCATCCTTAACAAAGGCGGCAAATACAAGAGCCGTGGAGATAAGCAATACGTATGGACATACCAGACCGAATGGAACATTGTGTATCAGTTCAATGCCTGTATTATATGGTGAAAACATAGCAGCGGGATTTTCATCTGCAGATGATGCGGTGTGGGCATGGAAGCGTTCACAGGGACATAATGAAAATATGCTGAAGAGTGATTATAAATATCTGGCGGTATCCGTATTTGTAGCGGAGAAGAAGGATAAGCAAGGCTATACATACTATTACGTTCAGGCATTTGGAAAGTAAAAAGCTGATAAAAGAGTATAAATCCAAGTTATATAAGACAATAAATAGAAGAAAAGTATAGATATGGAAGAACAAATGTTCTAAAATATCTATACTTTTTATTTGGTTTGTGATATACTTCTTCGTAAGTAAATTCAGGTAATAGATAAGTAAGAAGAAAATGGATTTTTATAAGCATTATAAGATTTTTTTATAGGAGAATTTTCGCATGGATCATTTTGAATTAGTATCAGAATATGCTCCGACGGGCGACCAGCCTCAGGCTATTGCAGAGTTGGTAGAGGGATTCAAGGGAGGAAACCAGTTTCAGACCCTTTTGGGTGTTACCGGCTCAGGTAAAACCTTTACCATGGCAAATGTCATTGAAAAACTGAATAAGCCTACACTTGTTCTGGCACACAATAAAACGCTGGCTGCGCAGCTTTATAGCGAATTTAAGGAGTTCTTTCCCAATAATGCAGTGGAGTATTTTGTGTCCTATTACGACTATTATCAGCCGGAGGCATATGTGGCTTCAACAGATACCTATATTGCAAAGGATTCCTCCATAAATGATGATATTGATAAGATGAGACATAGTGCCACGGCGGCACTTATTGACAGAAGAGACGTTATTGTTGTTTCTTCGGTTTCCTGTATATATGGTATCGGTGATCCTGACGAATATCGCAATCAGATGCTTTCTCTGAGAGTTGGCATGATCAAGGACAGAGATACGGTGATTGACCAGCTGACGGATATTCAGTATGTGAGAAATGAAATGGATTTCCATAGAGGAACCTTCCGTGTGAAGGGGGATGTGCTGGAGATTATTCCTGTTTCCACATTTGAGGATGGAATAAGAATCGAGTTTTTTGGAGATGAGATAGACAGGATAACAGAATTTGACCCGCTGACAGGAACATTGAAGAGAAATTTGAATTTTACTTGTATATTTCCTGCTTCACATTATGTAGTGGGACAGGAGAAGCTGGATAATGCTTTGGTTCGTATAGAGTCGGAGCTTAAGGAGCAGATTGCCTACTTTAAATCGATGGACAAGCTGATAGAGGCACAGCGTATAGAGGAACGAACAAATTTTGATATTGAGATGATGCGGGAAACAGGCTTCTGTTCAGGGATAGAGAATTATTCGGGACCTTTATCGGGCAGAAGTACAGGCGAGACACCGAGTACGCTGATTGATTTCTTCGGAGATGATTTCCTGCTTATTATAGATGAGTCACATATGACGGTTCCACAGGTTGGTGCCATGTATCAAGGGGACCGGTCAAGGAAGATGAACCTCGTGGATTATGGCTTTCGATTACCGTCAGCACTTGATAACAGACCGCTTAATTTTACGGAGTTTGAAAATAAGCTTGACCAGGTTTTGTTTGTTTCTGCTACTCCGGCGAAGTATGAAGAAGAACATGAACTGTTAAGGGTTGAACAGATTATCAGACCTACAGGTTTGCTTGATCCACCTGTTGAGGTAAGACCTGTGGCGGGTCAGATAGATGATTTGCTCTCAGAAGTCAACAAGGAAACTGAGAACGGACACAAGGTACTTGTTACAACACTTACTAAGCGTATGGCAGAGGATTTGACTGACTATATGAGGGAAAATGGAGTTAAGGTAAAATATCTTCATTCCGACATCGATACAATGGAGCGGGTTGAGATAGTCAGAGATTTGCGAATGGGTGTATTTGACGTGTTGGTGGGAATAAACCTTCTGCGAGAAGGTCTTGACATACCGGAGATTACACTTGTCGCCATCCTTGATGCCGATAAAGAGGGATTTTTAAGGTCAGAGACATCACTTATCCAGACGATAGGCCGTGCAGCACGTAATGTAGATGGACATGTCATAATGTATGCCGATACGATAACAGGCTCTATGAAGTATGCTATTGACGAGACGGAGCGAAGGCGTGAGCTTCAGGATGCTTATAATAAAGAACATGGTATTACGCCGAAGACGATTGAGAAGAGCATCAGGGATTTGATTAGTAATGAGATAAGTGAGCCTGTTCTTTCTGAGGAGGATAAGGACATGGAGTCCATGACAAGGAAGGAGCTTCAGACCAAGATTGACAAGCTGACAAAGAATATGAACATTGCGGCAGCGGATTTGAATTTTGAGATGGCTGCGTTGCTGCGTGACGAGCTGAAGAAATATAAGGAAGCTCTTAGGGATTATGATAAATAACTGCTTGCGGATAGCTTGAAGACAAAAGGAATTATAATAAAGAGAAAGCGTGTGTAAAGATGAGTGATATAAAATATATAACAGTTAAAGGTGCGAAGGCACATAATCTGAAAAATATTGATATTAAGATACCTAGAGATAAGTTTGTTGTGGTGACCGGACTTTCGGGTTCTGGAAAATCCTCTCTGGCATTTGATACCATATATGCGGAGGGCCAGAGAAGATATATGGAGTCTTTGTCTTCTTATGCAAGACAGTTTTTAGGACAGGCGGAGAAACCGGATGTAGAGAAAATAGAGGGATTATCTCCTGCTATATCGATTGACCAGAAATCCACAAATAGGAATCCTCGTTCTACAGTAGGAACAGTTACGGAAATATATGATTATTTCCGTCTGTTATATGCCAGAATAGGTATTCCACATTGTCCTAAGTGTGGCAAGGAAATCAGCAGGCAGAGCGTAGACCAGATGGTAGATGAGGTTATGAAGCTGCCTGAGAGAACAAGGTTCATGGTATTGGCACCCGTAATTAGAGGAAGAAAGGGTGAACATGTAAAGCTTCTTGAAAAGGCAAAGAAGAGTGGTTTTGTACGTGTAATTGTTGATGGCAGTCAGTATGAATTGTCAGAAGAGATAAAGCTTGATAAGAACAAAAAACACAATATCGATATTGTTGTTGACCGTCTTGTAGTAAGGGCTGATATGGAAAGAAGACTTACAGATTCTGTGGAAACAGCACTTAAGATGTCAGAAGGACTAATGAAAATAGAGGTGGTTAAGGATGATGAAGAAAATGAGATTATTAATTTTTCTGACAGTTTTTCATGCCCTGATTGTGGAATAAATATTGATGAAATAGAGCCAAGAAGCTTTTCCTTTAATAATCCGTTTGGGGCATGTCCTTGCTGTGCAGGTCTGGGTTTTAAGATGGAATTTGACCCTGATCTTATGATACCGGATACAAAGCTATCGATAAATGAGGGTGCAATCACTGTTCTTGGGTGGCAGTCCTGTAATGACGGCAAGAGCTTTACAAATGCCATACTTAAGGCACTTTGTAAGGAATATGGCTTTTCTCTTGATACACCGTTTGAAGAATATAATGATGAAGTAAAAAATCTGCTTTTATACGGAAAGAACAGCAGACCCGTAAAAGTGCATTATAAGGGGCAACGTGGTGAAGGAGTATACGATATAACCTTTGAAGGACTTATTAAAAACGTGCAGCGAAGATATCGGGAGACTGGCGGAGAAAGCACAAAGGCGGAATATGAAACCTTTATGACAATAACGCCTTGTGATGAGTGTGGTGGTAAGCGATTGAAACCACATGCGCTTGCAGTTACGGTAGGCGGCAAGAATATATCAGAGATAACAGAAATGTCCATAGAAGATTTGAGCAATTTTATGGAGAATATAGAGCTTACGGAGAGACAGCAGCTGATTGGAGGCGCTGTGTTGAAGGAAATCAGAGCAAGACTTCATTTCCTTGTGGATGTGGGTCTGGAATATCTTGCACTCTATAGGGCGACAGGAACCTTGTCAGGCGGAGAAGCACAGCGTATCAGGCTGGCAACCCAGATTGGTTCGGGGCTTGTAGGTGTTGCATATATACTGGATGAGCCAAGTATCGGTCTTCATCAACGGGATAACGACAAATTGATAAATGCACTTGAGAATCTGCGGGATCTTGGAAATACATTGCTTGTTGTTGAGCATGATGAGGATACCATGCGGGCTGCCGACTACATTATAGATATCGGACCGGGCGCAGGTGCAGACGGTGGATATGTAGTTGCTGAGGGAACAGTCGATGATATAATAGCTTGTGAGAATTCTATAACGGGTGATTATTTAAGTGGCAGGAAGCGAATTCCTGTGCCGGAGGTTCGTAAACAGCCGACAGGCTGGCTGACGGTTCAAAATGCATATGAAAATAACCTGAAGCATATTGACGTGGATATCCCTCTTGGTGTTATGACTTGTGTAACGGGTGTATCGGGTTCCGGCAAAAGCTCTCTTGTAAATGAGATATTATATAAGAAACTGGCGAGAAGACTTAATCGAAGCAGAATAAAATCAGGTAAGCATGACCATATCGTGGGCTACGATGCTCTTGATAAGATTATCAATATAGACCAGTCACCGATAGGTCGAAGTCCAAGGTCAAATCCTGCTACTTATACAGGAACCTTTGACTTGATTCGTGATTTATTTGCAAATACGAAGGATGCAAAGGCAAGGGGATATAAGAAGGGAAGATTCAGCTTCAATGTATCAGGAGGCAGATGTGAGGCATGTCGCGGTGATGGTATTATTAAAATCGAGATGCATTTCCTGCCAGATATTTATGTGCCTTGTGAAGTATGCGGAGGTCGCAGATATAATAGAGAGACGCTTGAGGTCAAGTATAAGGGAAAGAGTATACATGACGTTCTGGAAATGACAGTTGATGAGGCATGTGAGTTCTTTGTAAATGTACCGTCTATCCTGAGGAAGATTGAAACACTGCGTGATGTAGGGCTGGGTTATATCAAGCTGGGACAGCCATCTACTACATTATCAGGTGGTGAAGCACAGCGTATTAAGCTGGCTACGGAGCTGTCCAGACGCGGAACAGGAAAGACAATCTATATACTTGACGAGCCGACTACCGGTCTGCATTTTGCTGATGTACACAAGCTTGTGGATATTCTTAGAAGGCTTAGTGAAGGTGGAAATACCATCGTTGTTATAGAGCATAACCTTGATGTTATTAAGACTGCTGATTATATTATAGATATGGGACCTGAGGGTGGTGCCGGAGGAGGTACGGTTATAGCCAAGGGAACTCCTGAGGAAGTTGCGAAAAATAAGAAATCCTACACGGGACAGTATATCAGGAAGTATCTTGAGAAGAAATAGGAGAACAAGCGGATATGTTACATGAATTTTCCAGAGAGGAATTAATTATAGGTGAGGAAAAACTGAATTTGCTGCGTGGTAAGCATGTAGCGGTGTTCGGTATAGGGGGTGTAGGTTCTTATGTAGCGGAAGCATTTGCAAGGTGTGGAATCGGTTATATAGATTTGTATGATAATGATGTAGTTTCTCTTACAAATATAAACAGACAGCTGATAGCGCTACATTCTACGGTGGGCAGAGATAAGGTATCGGTTATGCAGGAGCGTATACAGGATATTAATCCCTTATGTATTGTTAAGGCGAATAAAGTATTTATTGATAAAAACACGGTGGACAATGTTCCGTTTTCTATGTATGATTATATAGTAGATGCAGTAGATACGGTTACAGCAAAGCTTCTTATCATTGAAAAGTGTCATGAGTTGGACGTGCCTGTAATCAGTTCTATGGGAACAGGAAATAAGCTGCATCCGGAGTTGTTTGAGATAGCCGATATAAGTAAGACCTCTGTATGTCCTTTGGCAAAGGTGATGAGAAAGGAGCTTAAGGATAGAGGAATCAAAGGTGTTAAGGTGCTTTATTCAAAGGAACAGCCTATAAAACCGGAAGCTTCTGAAGAAGTGGGCGGTAAGCGGCAGATACCGGGAAGTATTGCATTCGTACCGTCAGCAGCAGGACTTATGATAGCTGGTGAGGCAGTACGGGATTTGATAAAAGAAGGAGAAGCAAATGAAGTGTATTAGATGTGGAGCAGAGATAGAAAATAGTGCAAATAGCTGTAGCAGTTGTTCATTGGAATTTACCGATGAGATGAAGGCGCAGATGATAACCTACGAAAATCAAATGGCAGAATATAATCGTCAGATGGAGGAATATAACCGCCAGATGGCAGAGTATAATCAGAATGCACAGGCTGCCGACACAAAAGCAGAATCGGATAGTCAGAAGGAAATGCAGTCTGAGATAAACAGACAGATACCGCCGATGGGAGGACAGCCTGGGATAAACAGACAGATGCCGTCGATGGGAGGATATATATACGGTAACGGCAATAATCAGCCACAGGCAAAACCTGTGAAGAAGTATGTTCCTAATATTTTGACGATACTCGGTGTTATTATGGCTGTAGTATCGGTATTTCTTCCATATGCGAAGCAGGGAAATACTACAAACAGTATATGGGATGTATTTGGAAAGGGCAGTACAACAGACCTGTTGATTTTAATAGGTGGAGTTGTAATAGCTGTAATAGCTTTTATTTGTAGCTTCTTCAAAAATACAGCCTGTAAGGTGGTTAGCCTGATTTGTTCTCTTTGTGTTGCAGGTGTGCTGATATTTGAATTTGTGCTTACAATGATTGATAAGCAGGACTATACAAATGCAGCTCTTGCCTATGGAAGTATTGTAAGTGCTGTGGCGGCGGGTGTTTTAATTATAGCAGTACCGGTAGGGAGTCTGATTTTCAGAAGGAAATAGTTTGTAAATATGCGAATCGGAAGAAAAAAACGGCATAGCCAAAATTCAATTTGACTATGCCGTTAATTTTTGTGGAACATAAAATCCGATTTAAGCCTTGCCTACTGAACCAAATAATTCCATTTTCTCTTTAACTGTAGCCTTGATTGCTTCAGCACCCGGTGCAAGAAGCTTACGTGGGTCAAATCCCTTTCCTTCAAGGTCCTTACCGGCCTCGATGTACTTTCTTGTAGCATCAGCAAATGATAACTGACACTCTGTGTTAACATTAATCTTTGATACGCCAAGGTCAATGGCTTTCTTAATCATATCCTCAGGGATACCTGTACCACCGTGAAGAACGAGAGGCATAATGCCTGTCTTCTGCTGGATAGCGTCAAGAGTCTCAAAGCTAAGACCTGCCCAGTTTTCAGGATATTTGCCGTGGATGTTACCGATACCTGCTGCAAGCATATCTACACCGAGATCAGCTACTGCCTTACACTCGTCTGGATCTGCACATTCACCCATTCCAACAACGCCGTCTTCCTCGCCGCCGATAGAACCAACCTCAGCCTCGATAGAAAGACCTAACTGATGAGCTACTGCTACAAGCTCAGTTGTCTTTGCAATGTTCTCCTCGATTGGATAGTGTGAACCATCAAACATGATAGATGTAAATCCTGCCTTGATACACTTATAACATCCGTCATAAGTACCGTGGTCTAAGTGAAGCGCTACAGGAACTGTAATTCCAAGAGCCTTGTCCATCGCCTTAACCATAGCTGCTACTGTCTCAAAGCCTGTCATATATTTACCAGCACCCTCTGATACACCTAAGATAACAGGTGACTGAAGTTCCTGTGCTGTTAAGAGGACTGACTTTGTCCATTCAAGGTTGTTGATGTTGAACTGACCAACTGCATAGTGACCAGCTTTTGCCTTCTGTAACATTTCTGTTGCTGAAACTAACATTTTTATTTCCTCCGTATAAATATTTTATGATGATATATATAGCCGGATATATTTTCATTTCCAGCTTATTATCTCACGTTATTTCAATTATAACCGATATATATTAAAAATAAAAGTTATTTTGTGAAAATATCATTCATTATGTTTTGAAGTACGAGCAAAAAATATTTTTTTCAAATAGCTTGCTTATTGCTTATGAATTATATTATTAAAGATTTATAAACACTAGGTTTTTTATTGAAATGACTTTTATAAAGTGCTATGATTTGCTGGAACTTACAATTGTGAGACAGATTATTTGTATCGTGTCTATTTTCCGATTTTCCAAGGAGGAAAACATTATGTTACAGTTAAAAAATATCGTAAAGGATTATCCTACCGGTGATGAAGTGGTTAAAGCACTGAAGGGAATATCTGTAAATTTCAGAAAAAATGAATTTGTAGCTATTCTAGGCCAGTCGGGATGTGGAAAAACTACACTGCTTAATATCGTAGGTGGTTTAGACCAGTATACCAGTGGTGATTTGATTATCAACGGTAAATCGACAAAGAATTTTAAAGCGAGAGACTGGGATTCTTATAGGAACAATTCCATCGGTTTTGTATTTCAGAGTTATAATTTGATTCCTCACCAGACGGTTTTGTCAAATGTTGAGCTTGCACTTACGCTTTCGGGTGTATCTAAGTCAGAGCGCAGAAAAAGGGCGAAAGAGGTACTTGAGAAGGTTGGTCTTGGAGACCAGTTGTACAAGAAACCAAATCAGATGTCAGGCGGACAGATGCAGCGAGTCGCCATCGCAAGAGCATTGATTAATGATCCGGATATTTTGCTTGCAGATGAGCCAACAGGTGCGCTTGATTCAGATACAAGTGTACAGATTATGGACCTTCTGAAGGAGATTGCAAATGATAAGCTGGTTATTATGGTTACGCATAATCCTGAACTGGCAGAAATGTATTCTACACGAATAGTAAAGCTGCTTGATGGTAAGATAATAGATGATTCAAATCCGTTTTCTGATGAAGATGAGGCAAAAGAATCTGAAAATCCGTATGAACCAAGAAAGACATCCATGAGCTTCTTTACCGCTTTTTCGCTCAGTCTGAATAACCTGATGACGAAAAAAGGAAGAACCTTCCTGACAGCTTTTGCGGGAAGTATCGGTATTATCGGTATAGCACTTATATTATCACTTTCAAGCGGATTTCAGGGGTATATCAATGATGTGCAGGAAGAAACGCTCTCGTCCTATCCTATTATGATTCAGAAACAGGCAATGGACTATGGCGATTTGATGTCAGAGATGATGGGAGATGCTGAAGAGGATACAGGGCGAAGGCATGAAGACGGTAATATATATTCCGGTGATATCATGGGTGATATGCTTATGGCGATGGTATCAGATGTAAAGGATAATGACCTTGAGAGTTTTAAGGAATATATAGAAGATGAATCCAATGGCTTCAAGGATATAACAAGTGACATAACATATACATACGACACACCGATTTATGTCTTTAATGAGAATGGTGCAGGCGGTATAGCGCAGGTTAATCCGAGTACATTATTGTATGATATGGGACTTGGCGGAATGGCTGAAACGCAGGAATCAATGTCAGATATGATGTCGGCGTTTAGTTATGGTTCAACCTCCATGGACATGTGGGTTCAGCTTATGAACAATAGAGAATTGCTTGAACAACAGTATGATGTATTGGCAGGTCATTGGCCGGAGAACAAGAATGAGGTAGTTCTTGTAGTTGATTCAAATAATGAGATAAGTGATTTTACATTATATACATTGGGTGTCAGAGATTCTTCTGAGCTTAAAGGGATGTTTTCTGAAGTTTTAGCAGGAGGAGATATACCTGAAATAGAAGAAATGGTATTTACCTATGAGGATTTGTTAAATCTCAAATTTAAGGTTATTCTTCCGAGTGATTTGTATAAGAAAAATGATGATGGCACATGGACGGATATGAGTGGCGATGTAGATTATATGGCAGATATTATAAGCAAGGGACTTGATGTGCAGATATCAGCGATAATCAGACCTAGCGAGACGGCATATGCTACATCTATTCAGGCAGGTATGATTGGATATACATCGGAATTGGCTGAGTATATAGTATCGGAAAATGAAGTATCGGAGATTATGAAGGCACAGATGGATAACCCTGATACCGATATCTTTACAGGACTTCCATTTGATGACGGTGAGGAAATTACTGTGGATGATGTGGATTTAGATGCCGTATTAGCTGAGATTGCCGCATCGGGTCAGGTAAATGAGGAAATGCAGGCAATGCTTGCTACTATGAGCAAGGAAGAAATATTTGAAATGCTCAAGGGGTATGGATATTTTCAGGCATCAACAGCAACTTACGAGGACAATATGAGTAAGCTTGGCTATAGTAATCTGGCAAAGCCTGCCTCTGTTAGTCTGTATTGTACAGAGTTTGCAGATAAGGACAAATTGACCGAGCTTATAGATGAGTATAATGCCAAATATCCTGACCGTGAGATTACCTATACGGATTATATCGGTTTGATGCTTTCCTCCGTTACAAAGATTATAAATGCCATAACATATGTACTGATTGCCTTTGTTGCCATATCACTTATCGTATCATCGATTATGATTGGTATTATCACATACATTTCAGTTCTTGAACGAACAAAGGAAATTGGTATTTTGCGAAGTATCGGTGCATCCAAGAGAGATATTTCAAGGGTATTCAATGCCGAGACATTTATTATCGGTTTGTTCTCAGGTCTGATTGGTATAGGTGTGACGATGCTGCTTAATATTCCGATTAGTAAGGTTATTGAGGGGGTTATCAATGTGGCAGGTGTTTCCTCTCTTCCATGGCAGGGCGGACTGGCACTTGTTATTATAAGTGTTATTCTGACGCTTATAGGCGGTCTTATTCCGTCCAAGGTGGCGGCGAAGAAAGACCCGGTTATAGCACTTAGAAGTGAATAAAATATAAAAATGGGATAGCTGTGTGGCTATCCCATTTTTCAATTCAATTAATTATGCTGTTGTGATATCAATTTTTTTAATTCAGCAATTTCCCTGTCCTTATCGGCGAGTTCTCTTTCCTTATCGGCGAGTTCCTTTTCTTTATTAGCAATTTCTGCTTTATAATCGTCGACCATCAACTCTACCGTATTCCTATCCAGGATTCTTAATGCATCAGAAAATCTGTATAGGATTGATTCATGATTACTTGTATATTCCGCCATTTGTTCATATATCTCCTTTGTCCATGGATAGTTTCGGATGACATCATCTACCTCATTCATATCTTCTACAGATAATATTCTTGTAACATAGTAAGCTGTAAATTGGTATCAAAGGTGGTGGTGCCATGATGAAAATATTTTCCGTTAAGTTCAGGTACTTTAAATATGGCATTACTTTCCTCAAAAATAACGATAGTGTAGACTTTATTCATATAAGTATATGTAAATTTTTTGTGTTTCTACATTTGCAAGTGAGCCGTCGCTTAATCGTATAACGATGTCCATTATAAGCATAGCTCCACCATCTATTGTGACCTCTTCGGAGGGTAATATTTTTTCTATCGTGACATTTTTAGACAATATGCTGCTTATAAGTCCGGCTAATCTGTTAGGAAATAAATCAGGGTTAAAGATAAGTTTGAAAAAAGGGTCATAGGTAATCGGCAGCGTTTTCTTGCCTAACATATAATCTGTCATACGTTTTCTCCAAGAGGTATTCATAGAGCAGAAATGATTATATGCTACAGGATTATCCTTATACAATCTGGCAATGTCCTCTTCATTTTTTAATGAATATTTCTCATTTGTCATAGCAATCTCCTATTTGAAATCAGTTATATTTATTTATAATCGAATATGGAAGAATTGTATTATAGAAACAGACATGGCGACTGTTTATGTAATAAAATATAGGTTTTCATGTAAATATTGTTTAAAGATTTGTCTGCTTTAAGTAACTTGATAAAATTTTAAAATTTAGTTGATATGTGATAGTATTATTAATATGGTTGTGATAAGATTTTTGTTAAACGCATTAGTATGTTAAGGAGAAAATAATATAGTTGAACTATGGTTATCAGGGAATGAAAAGGTAACTAAATCGGGATACTATTTTATTTGGATTATTGGAGAAATGTTACTGTTTAAGATTATGAAAAGGGGAAGAATATTTATTATAAAAAATGTGAATAGATACTGGTAAATCATTATAATTTTAGAAAATTGCGAAACCAGTTAAATTGATATGAAACAGGAGGAAATATTATATGGCAGGAAGTCACATTGCAATTCCTACGATTTTGAAGATAGGAAAGGGTACACTGAAGGATTTGGGAAAATATATCAAGAGTTCAGGCATGGAAAATGCAGTTATCTATTTTGGAAACGGATTGATTGATATGTTTGGCTCGGAGGTTATGGAGTCGTTAAATCATGAAGGAATAAAGGTACGTGAATACAGGGAGCTGGATTCCACGGATATAGATGATATTATAGATTTGGCATTTGAGATTGATTCAAAGGCGCAGGTAATCGTAGGTATAGGGGGCGGAAAGGTAATAGATGTGGCTAAGTATGCTGCATACTTAAGAAAGCTGCCATTTATCAGTATACCTACATCAGCTTCCTCTGATGGTTTCTCCAGCGCCAGCGCATCACTGATGGTAAACGGCAGACGTACCTCGGTTCCGGCACGTATGGCATATGGAATTATTGTTGACACGGATATCATAAAGAGTGCACCTGATAGGTTTCTGTATTCGGGAATAGGTGATATGGTGTCTAAGATTACAGCTCTTTATGACTGGCTATATGAATCAGAGCATGGATATTCTGAGATGAACGATTTTGCCGTAATGATTGCAAAAAAGGCGGTAAACAGCTTTGTTAGAACACCATTTGAAACAATAAAAGATGATTTATTTTTAAAGGAGCTGTTGGATTCCCTTGCCATGAGCGGTATTGCAAATGAAATTGCAGGTGGCAGCTCGCCTACTTCAGGCAGTGAGCATCTGATATCACATGCTCTTGACAAGATGCTTGAGCAGCCACAGTTACATGGTATACAGGTTGGTATAGCCACTTATATCATGGCAGTTGTGCATAATCACAGATATGTCAGAGTAAATGCTATATTTGAAAAGACCGGCTTCTGGGACTATGTCAGTACATTGGGCTTAAATAGAGAGGATTATATAAAGGCAGTTGATTTGGCACCATCCATCAAACCGCACAGACATACCTATCTGCATGAAGAACAGTACCGAGAGCTTGCAAAGAAGGTTATCAGGGAGGATGAAGTATTAAAAAGAGTGTTTGGATAAAAGTAATCAGCTTGATTGCAATAGAAACCGAATATACCCTGATGGTTATGCGGTTTCTATTACGGCTGGACTGTAACGAAAAAGCCGCAAATTCTGATACTTCTCCTTGCAACATGTAAACATACGTTATAAAATAATGAACAGCAACATTACAGTAGGAGAACTCTATTCATGGCATTAAAGTATGTAATGATAAACGATATAATTGAAGAGCATAACGCAAGAATGCAAAATCTGAGGAAGTACTACCCGTTCTTTGTGCTGGCAGAGACTACATTTGCCCAGTATAAAGAGGGGAAATATGCTGACCTTGATATGGGATATATAACCATGGCAGTCTTGCGTTTTTTTATTCAGGAAAATAACTTTAATGAACGTGAGGTCGGTTATAGCGAATATGAAGCGTTTATGTCACAGCTGCTTGAACGGGATTTTGATGTACGGATAGAGGAAGAGGATAGAAACGAGCTGATACTTTACATATTTGACAAGATAAAAAATGACGGCAGGGCTTTTGAGTTTTCATTTTATGACCCGGCGAAGAAGCAGAAAAAAACAGGGCGTATCAAGCTGATAGACAGCAGAATATCTGATGGAAAGGTGCTTTACTATATTACGGCAGACGGTATTGAATTTTATCTTGATACAAAGGAGATAAAGGACGAAAGTAAGATTAGTGTTCAGCAGCTTCTTCTTGAGAAGATGATTACAGGTGAGAATTTCCGTGGCGGTATTGAGGTCGTAAAACGCATTAACAGCGAAGTGAACAGGCTGGTGCGTGAAAAGGATGAAATTGTTGACATGTTGTCTATTGATGTATTTAAGGGTGCCGAAGAATATGAGAACTATATGAGGACGGTAGGCAAATGGTTTGCCGAAGAGCAGAAGCTTTTTGCAAAGGATAAGGCACTGGTAGATAAGGCGATATCAAAGGTGAGCTACGACAATCCTGGCGGCGGCAATTCTAAAGTCATGGAGGAAATAAGTGAGCTGGAGCTGGAGCTTAAGAAAACCATATTAAAGCATGGAAGTCTGATAAACAGTACGTTGGAGCTTCAGAATATTTCCGACAATATCATACATAAGGCAAAGCTTAAGAAGCTGCGGCCGGCATTTGATTTTAACGGGCAGTTACAGAAAATGATTGAACAAGACAGACCTGACAAGATGTTTACTGTGCTTGCGCCACTATTTGCTCCGAAAATAAATAAGACATTTGCAATGACTTCAATAGACCATATGCTGACACTGAAATCAGAGGACGGAGCCAGAACCATCAAGGTGAATAAGGAGCAGACCGATGCTGATTTCCGTTACGAGGATGAATTGCTGGATGAACAGATTGGGGCAAATTTCGGAAAATTGTTCTATGAGCTGATGGATAGAATAAACAGATGGGGTGAATTAACCTTAAGGGAGTTCAACGGTATACTTGAAATAAAATTTGGCAAGGAAATATATGAAAATAAGGATTATTATTCTTTCCTGACACATCTTGCACAGAAACAGGAATACAACATAAAAGAAATGCTAAAGAAACAGGATACCATGCTTGAGGGTATCGTAGTAGAATACCTGACATCATGGACGAAGCAGCAGGGGCAAAATGCCGTTGACAATAGCTTTGGTGCGGCAGATGCTGAAAATGCAGGCATCCTTAGTCGTGAGATGTATGCGCCTAATTTATCCTTTGAGCAATTTAAGGATTTAAAATTTATATTGACCTTTGATTATGAGGATGAAATAGAAATAGGTGAAGACATGTATATAACAAGTATAACATTTCATAAAGAGTAGATGAAATTTGGATAAGGATGGCGCAACAGATTTTATATAAAGCAGGATACTCATAAGCATACGGGATAAAATGCAGTTTGGGAACAGATATAATATATTCCAAGAAAGGGAAACACATGGACAGCAGAAATTTAGATAAGGCAATCGAAATATATGCAAAGCTCATTTCGGGAGAGGAGATAAAACGCAGGCATCCTGAGAACGGACCACTCTATGAGGAGTTCTATGGGAACGCAGAGGTTTATGATATCGTCACAAATATGATGAAAAAAATGAATCTGGCACTCTATGAGTATGGTGACAGCCTATATATTACAGCAGGTGAGGGTAACAGGGTATTTGGCTATACCAATGATGATATGAAGAAAATTATGGGACTTAGACTGAATAAAGAGCTGTATCTGTGTTATTTTCTTATGTATATGATACTTCTGTATTTTTATAAGGATTCGGAGAGCTATCAGTTCAGGGAATTTATTAAATCAGAGGCGGTTATAGAAGAAACCAGCAGATATCTTGCAAGAATTACAAAGGATTTGGAGGTGCTTGTAACAGAAGAGCTCGAACAGGACAGCTTTAAAGCAATCGCTCTGTTGTGGGATGAGCTTCCGGCTGTAACAGGTGCAAATGACGGAGAGAATACGAGGGCTTCAAAGGCGTCAAGAGCCGGATATGTAAAGCTGACATTTAATTTTCTTACGGCACAGAAATTATTTGTGGAAAATTCGGACAGATATTATCCGACAGACCGTTTCAGGGCGCTGTCAGAGAATTATTTTGAGGAGTATAGAGGAAGACTGTATCAGCTGCTTGGAGGTGAAGAGGATGCCTAGTATCAACAGAATAAGGGTAAACAATGTAAAATATAACTTCGGCACCCAGCAGTATGATGATTTTTCCATGCGAATGTATGGCAGAAATACTTTGTATGATTTGGCAAATGGTGGTGGAAAGAGTATTCTTATGCTTCTGTTGCTTCAAAACCTGATACCGAACTGTACGCTTGATGATAAACAGCCGATAGAAAAGCTGTTTCGCACAGGCGGGGGAAATACAACCATTCATTCATTGATAGAATGGAAGCTGGATGAGGCAGATATCAAGGAAGGCTACAGATATATGACAACAGGCTTCTGTGCCAGAAAAGCAAAGGATGCAGCCGATGATGGTGACAGCCGGAAGGATACGGCAGCCATAGAGTATTTTAATTATTGTATATTTTATAGGGATTATAACCGAAATGATATTGTGAATCTTCCTTTGTCAAAGGGCAATGAGAAGATTACTTTTAGTGGCCTGAAAGCTTACCTGAAGGAGCTGGCTCATAAGGACATGGGGCTTGAGGTAAGAGTATTTGAAAGAAAGGGCGAATATCAGCGTTTTATCAGTCAGTATGGGCTACATGAGAGCCATTGGGAGATTATCAGGGGAATTAATAAGACTGAAGGACACGTCAGAACATATTTTGAGACCAATTACAAAACAACCCGTAAGGTGGTAGAGGATTTACTGATAGAAGAGATTATAGAAAAAGCGTTTATGACAAAGACCGGAAGAAACGGTGAAGATGATACGATGGCAGAGACGCTTCTTGATATCAAGGACAAGCTGAATGTGCTGGCTCAAAAGAAGAGGGATATTGCAAATTACGACCATCAAATCGAGCTTATCAATGTACTGGAATCAAAGGTCAATTCCTGCATAGGACTTTATGAGGAGTATGACAGAATTGCCACAGACCTTGCCGATGTGTATGTAACCGGAAAGACATATCAGGAGCAGGGCAGCCATCATATGGAGGAGCTTCTTGCAGACAAAAACAGCAAATATGCCAATAAGGAGAAACAAAAACACAGACTTGAAAACCTTAAAATCACTAGGGATAACTATAAACTCTCCGAATTAAATGCTGCTATCAGTGAAACAAATCGCCGGATAGAAGAAAATGAGCAGCGTATGAAAGCGCTTCAGTACCAGATAAGCTATAAGGAAAGTATCAATGATTATCTGAGTTATCTTTCGGATAAGAAGCAATATGAAGAAAATAAGCTTATAGTCTCTGAGATCATGGGCAAAGCAGGTGACAGTGATGAGAAAATGGCTGTTTATGCCGTGAACAGAAGGCGTAGGGACGAAGTCAGACTTACAGAGCTTCTCTCAGCAAAGACAGAGACGGAAAAGAGTCATGACGATGCATATATTGAGCTGGAATATTGCAGAAAGCTTTTAAGAGAGGGCGAAATTGCCCGTGCGGTGGCTGAAAACGGAATTGCCGAAAAGACTGCAAAGATAGCAGAGCTGAATCAGAAAATAAGCGGACTGACAAGTGATGTTTCGTTGCTTGTAGTCGGAGATGCAGGAGATGTGTATGAGTCAGCTTTGAATAAGAAAAACGCTGTTTCGGAGAAGATATCGGAGCTTGAAAATGAGTTGGTACAGCTTCGTGACAAGCTGTATGAGGACCGATATAGCCTGACAGTATGTGAAGCAGAATATGAAAATATACAAAAACAGCTTGAGGGATATCAGATACAGGCAGAGGAATTCAGACAGGCAGAAAAACAGCTGTCCGGTATCATGACAGTATATCATGCAGCAACACCATACGAGGCTGTAAGTGCCATCAATGACAGGATAACCGGAGCCATTTCCGATACGATGGAAAGAAAACAGCAGATAGGCTGCTTTAAGGAACGTCTGAAGAGCCTCAAAGATGGTAAGGTATTACAGGCTACAGCGGGGGTGAAAGCCGTAATCGATTATATTTCTACAAGACATGGTCATATGGCTATGCATGGTGCAGATTATATATCGGCACTTCCTGCAGATGTACGAGAGGAATTGCTGCTTACCAATCCGGCACTTCCATATGGCGTGGTGACTAAAGGCTATGAGGACATAGCGGATGACATCAATCTTGGCTCAATCGATACGGGAAATGAGTGTGTCTGTGTGTATAATATTGAAAAGCTTGGTGTCACGGCTATGGAGCCATTGGGAAACATGGTAATAATAGGAAGAAATAAAGAGTATTTTACAAATGAAGATACTTTAAATATGCTGATGCGTGAAACCGAGGGGCAGATAAATGCTTTGTCTGAGGAAATCGAGCTTATCAACGAGAAGCTGGTCACATATCAGGAGGATTTAAAGTTTGTAAATCATCTGGCAGATGACAGGCTGATTGGTGCTGATGAAAATGTGCGTATATATAATCAGAAGCTGATAGAAGAAAAGGACAGATGCGATGAGTTGGCAAGGCGGATCTCCGAAAATGAACTGAAAATCAAAAATACAGAGGAGGATATGGAATCTCTTAAGATTGAATTTGGAGAGTTGGAAAAGGATTCCTATACATTGCAGCATATCGATGAGCTGGTAAAAATGCTTAGTGATGAGGAAGCGGGTATCGCTTCCGATAAGGATACTTTAAATCGTACGAACAAGCGTATTGATGAGCTTAAGAGTGAGAATGTGAAGTGGAGTACGACTGTAAATGAAACAAAGTCGAAGCTTGCTGCGATTGCAGGAACGATAGATGACATTCAGTATAAATGGACGGAATACTTTGAGTCATATATGCCTGAAGATGAAAGTGTTATTTCGCAGATGCCGCTTCTTGAGACAGGTGATGAACAGCTGGAAAACGAATTCGTGGCGATGATATCTGCCGCCCGTCAGCAGACACCTGATCTTGAGGATAAGAAGAAACTGATGGAAGCACTGTCACAGTCTATGAATCGAATGCTGAAAACGATAGAAAAGAGAGGGATAGACATAGCGGTTCTCAAGCAGGAAAAAGAGCTTTACCCTGTCAGTGAGGAAAGTCTGACAAGTCTTGACGAGGAATTGTCCAGACTTAAGCTTGTGGCAGCTTCGCTAGGTCAGCAGCTTAAGGCAGATACAAATGCATACAGCAAGCTGGAAGGCAGCATTGAGTATGCCATATCCAATATGAACAAGACCTATGGTGAGGGAAGCTATCGCGAGGAGAATATCTCTCTGGCAGAAGCAGAAAATGCAATACAAAACGGAGATAAAATACTGAAGGATTTGGAGCTTCTCTATCAGCAGGCTGTAGAAAAATACGATATGTACTACAAAGAGCAAGGATTTATGACGGACCTTTATAAGGATGTTAAACGTATCGTGGATATAAATGATATCGATATCAGTCATGGAAGGGTTCTTGAGGATAATATCGATGCATTAAGACAGATATTTGAAGACAGTCTGATGAAGTTTGACAGAAGCAGAAAAAATCTGGATAAAGCAAAGAATGAACTGATGAAGTTCAAGGGACAGACTGCGGAAATCTTAAGCTCTATGGGTGTATTTGAAATGGCAAATACAATCCGTGAGGATGTTATCATTCCTGATAGCTACGAGGATGCAAAGCTGCTTTTGGGCAATCTTTTGCAAATTATAGCATTTATCCAGCTTGAAAAGGAGCGTGTTGAAAAGGGCATAGAGGATATGGTTGCCATTAAAGATAATTTTGAAAATCAGTGTATACAGAGATGCATGGATGTGAAAACGGAGCTTGAGAAGCTTCCAAAGCTGTCACGGATAACCGTAGGAGACGAGATAATCAAGATGGTAGACCTTACGATACCATATGTAAAAGAAGAGTTTGTGAAGCAGAGAATGTCAGATTATATTGACGATATTGTCAGAAATGCGGACTCTTACGAGGATGAAAGGAAGCGTATCCGGTTTATACGTGATTGTCTGGGACTTAAGAGGCTCTTTGGCGTCATAGTTACGGATATGAATGCCATTAAGCTGAATCTTTATAAGCGGGAGCGGATTAAGGAACAGAGCAGATACTTAAAATACGAAGAAGCCGTTGGAAGTACAGGTCAGTCACAGGGTATCTATATACAGTTTTTGGTGGCAGTTATTAATTATATTTCGGGAATGTATGCATACGGCTCAGAAGATACAGTATCCACGAAAACCATATTTATTGATAATCCGTTTGGTGCAGCCAAGGATATCTACATATGGGAGCCGATATTTGCCATGCTTGCGGCAAATCATGTACAGCTTATTGTTCCTGCCAGAGGTGCCACACCTGCCATAACAGGGCGGTTTGATGTAAATTATATTTTGGGACAGCAGATGGTCGGGGAACGGCAGCAGACGGTTGTAATCGATTACAGCAGCAAAACAAATCAGGAAGAACTGGAATACCAGGAGCTATCCTATGAACAGGCTACATTTGACTTTATATAAAATGCAACGAAATTGTATAGAAAGAAGTTCTATCATTCAGGAGACAGCATATGGAACGATTATCCGGTAAAGAGAAAATAGATAGAGGAAATAATACCCCTTGGATGGATATGAGAAAACAGTGGGCTGCAAGTGATGCAGCCCGTGACAAGGGGCTCTGTGAGCAAAAAGGAATCATAAAACTGAGGAATCTGGATTATAAGGCTCCATTTGATAAAAGAAAAATAAGAGCTATGCTAGAAGCGGAATGCGTTAAGGTGATTTCAAACGAAGCAGAAGATACGGCGGTGGTTTCAGGCAAGACTGTAGCTATTGAGATGAATAGTCCTGATTTCGCTTCCTTAGAATATGTTTCAAGCAGTCTTTTGGATGTCTATATACCACAGACAGATGAAGAGAAATATCCTGTTATTTTAAGCGTTCATGGTGGCGGCTGGTTTTATGGAGACAAGGAGCTGTATCGGTTTTATTGTATGGATATGGCAAAGAGGGGATTTGCAGTTATCAACATGAACTATCGTCTGGCGCCGGAACACAGGTATCCTGCTGCAATTGAGGATGTGTGTCTGTGTGTCCGGTATATTAGCGAAAATGCAGAAGCATTAAAGCTGGATATGGACAATTTCTATATGGCAGGTGATTCGGCAGGGGCACAGCTGGTTACAAACTACAGCATTATTGCCACAAACGAAGCGTACAGAAAGCTGATGGATTTTGAAACATGTGATATAACTCCGAAAGCAGTGGCACTTAACTGCGGTATATATGAGATGAGAGAAATCAAGGGTGGAATCCATGACTGGTATATGTATGGAAAATACTCCAATCAACCGGATTGTAAAGTGAAAGAAACTGAAACAACTGAGAAATCAGATTGTGAAGGGATAATAGATGGAATCATTAAGAAATCAGGTGGCAGCGGACTTGATTTGTTTTTATCCCAGCTTGATTATATGACAGACAGATTTCCACCTGTATATATCATGTGCAGTGTTAACGATGCACTTATGGTTCATACAGCAGCTATGAAGAAAAAGCTTGAGGATTTGAATATACATCATGTTTATAGGGAATACGGAAAGGGAAATCCTGACAGTGGTCATGTATTTCATCTCAATTTGTATAATCCGGAGGGAAGAAAGTGCAATGACGAAGAAGCAGCATTTTTTGCTAAATAGAATCAGGGTGTCAAAAAGTTATTCACTTCTTGACACCCTGATTTTATAAAATTAGACACGTTTACTGGTGATAATAACGCAGGAAATCTGCAATTTTGTCAGTTGCCTTCTTCAGAATATCCACATTTGGCAGATAGACAATTCTAAAGTGGTCAGGTTCAGGCCAGTTAAAGCCTGTTCCGCAGGTGATAAGAATCTTTTTCTGTTTTAACAAATCAAGAGCAAACTGTTCATCGTTTGTAATGTTGAATTTTTCCTTATCCAGCTTAGGGAAGATATAAAATGCAGCCTTTGGTTTCACAACCGATACACCTGGTATATCTTTTAATGCATTATATATAAATTCTCTCTGCTCATATATTCTTCCGCCCGGAAGCAGCAATTCATCTGAACTTTGAATACCGCCCAGAGAAGTCTGTACGATACTTTGGGCAGGAACATTGGAGCATAATCTCATTGATGAGAGCAGATTAAGTCCCTCTATGTATCCCTGAACGTGGGATTTGTCGCCACACAGGCACATCCAGCCTATACGATAGCCGGCTACTCTGTGGGATTTGCTCAGACCGTTAAAGCTGATGGTAAATAAGTCAGGTGCCAGAGAGGCAAGAGCAATATGCTCCGCTCCATCCATAACCAGTCTGTCATAGATTTCATCTGCAAATAGAATCAGTTCGTTTTCACGTGCCAGCTGAATGATATCCAGCAAAACCTCTTTTGGATACAAAGCACCTGTAGGGTTGTTAGGGTTAATAACAACAATACCCTTTGTATTCGGTGTAATTTTGCTTCGCATATCATCAATATCAGGATACCAGTCTGCCTGTTCATCACAGATATAATGGACAGGGGTTCCTCCTGCCAGTGTGATGGATGCTGTCCAAAGCGGATAATCAGGAGCAGGTACAAGAATCTCGTCACCGGGATTTAAAAGTCCCTGCATTGACATGGAGATTAGCTCACTTACACCGTTTCCTGTATAAATATCATCAATCCCAACATTTGGAATATTCTTAAGCTGGCAATACTGCATAATAGCTTTTCTTGCAGAAAATAATCCTTTGGAATCGGAATAACCCTCTGTGTCACGAAGATTATATGCCATATCTTTTATGACCTCATCAGGTGCGTGGAAATCAAATGGGGCGGGATTCCCTATGTTGAGCTTCAAGACATTAATGCCTTCGGCTATCATTCTATTTGCTTCGTCCATAACAGGACCCCTTATGTCATAACATACATTGTCAAGTTTTGATGACTTCTCAAATGTTCTCATAAAAAAACCCTCTTTCTTAAAAAAATAAAAGCCCTAAGCAATTATATTAATTGCTTAGGGCGAACATGTAAGTTAAATGTCCGTGTTACCACCTAAATTCAGGAATAATCCTGCACTCTGCCGACAACTTTTTGTTATCGTTGTCCCTGTAACGTGGAACTCTACGTTGAATACTAATGTGCATTCATAAAGAATGCAGTTCATATTCACAGCTCAAGGACTGCTTCATTAAGGCGTTATATAGACTCGCACCAAACGTCTACTCTCTGAAACTAACGTGCTTAACTACTCCTTCCTGTCGTAGCCTTTAACTTTCTAAAGAATAGCATTATGCAAATAAAATGTCAATAAGGAAAACGCTTCTTCGTAAAAATTAAGATTGCTTTGCTGAATCGTTTATAAAGTAGGCATAAGCGGTGATGCAATGAATTGGGATTCGGGTAAAAGGGTAATGAAATATAGGGTATCAAAGGAAATGGTAATGACATAAATTTGTATAATTGCATAAACAAAATATACAATTATACAAAATATAGACAATTATAATCTTAAGTGCGACGACAAATATAATAAAATATTTAAATTGTCAAAAAATATAGTTGACAGATTGAGGGATCTATCGTATAATAAAAATACATTAAAGAACGGTCACTTATAGAATAAGCTAAGGACCATATCTAAGGAAGGAGGAGATTCCGTTGGATACAATTGAAGAACAGTTTTATCGTGGTGGTTATTCAGATTTGGGAAGTTGTTTCCACACGGAATGCCTTTATTGATATAACTTGAACGAAGTCCTGACATAGATGTTTTGTAAAACATGAATTGAAGTATAGGGACGTAGGTATTTGATACCGGATTTGAACCATCGTGATTGTTCAAAAACAAGATGTGACTGGTGTTTCAAGGGCATCAGGGTACATCAAAATAACTTTTAAGTCGTGCTTATGAGGATTGATACTTTACTTTATTCATGCAGTGCTTGTTATGAAGTAAGCCATAGTATCCAACAGTTTCGGTTCGATATATTTAGTCCAAAAGGCACAGCGAATTTTTTATAGATATTTCATATAGAGTGAATGTTTATACGGCAGGTGTGGAAACCTCAAGTATTTTATTAGATACTTCGATATTGATAAAATTGAATATACAAGAAAATCAGATGCATTTTTGCATCTGATTTTTTTGTATGAGTTAAAATATTTTTTAAATTTCATTGGGAGGAGTAAATATAGGATAATCCGGTGTGGAGTACGTGAAAAATGAGTAAATCAGGATGGCGGATAAGACAACGATCCAGCCAAGTATGGCAAGCCATTTTGGTATTTCTGAAGGAATGATATAAGCAGCTGCAAATAGCTGTCCTGCCAGTATGCCTATGACGTAGGAGGATATATCCGTAAATGAATTTCCAATAGTAAAGCCGGCTGAAAGAGTATAATAAATACCAAGTATGAAGAAATTTGCAATCATCATACATACAGCGACAGATAGCATGGTTTTACCTAAATCAATCGCATGGGAATAATTCATCAGAGGAATTATGAAAAGCCATGTAAGCAGCACCGGCCATAATGTAAGTTTTAAGTGCTCCCATACGCTTTCATTTACTGGCGCGATGGCACGTAAAAATGGGATAAAGCCAAGCCAGTCGTTTAGGAAATGCCATATAACACCGATAATAATAATGACAAGACTTGATAAAATAGTCCAAATAATTATATTTTTTTTCTTTTCCATTTGCAATTCAAATACTCCTTAATATAATATTTGTTACTATATAGGAAATGTTCTACATAGTAATAATGTGCGGTAAGGGTTGGGAATGAGCTCTTTATAATAGTATATGTCATTTCCGTGAAATTATTAAAAGCTTTTAGCCGATTGAAAAAAAACTTGATTTAGCAGGTAGGGAAATGTAATATAAGGGGGTATGGAAATTATTACGATAAGGATAAATTGTTTTAGTAGCCATGAAGATGAAGGAAACTGCCACTGGCAGATTCTGTATGTGGCATAAGAGTACGAAAGGAAGTACATAGCAATGGATTTCAATGATTTGAGTCTTAAAATGCATGAGGAAAATAAAGGAAAGGTAGAAGTAGTATCCAAGGTAGCAATACAAACCATGGATGACCTGAGCACCGCATATACACCGGGTGTAGCCGAGCCTTGCAGAAGAATAAGGGATAATAAGGCGGATGTATACAAATATACATGTAAGGGAAATACGGTTGCTGTTGTATCTGATGGCACGGCGGTTCTGGGACTTGGAGACATAGGTCCGGAGGCGGCAATCCCTGTTATGGAGGGTAAGGCGATTCTTTTTAAAGAATTTGGCGGAGTAGATGCATTCCCGATATGTCTTGATACAAAAGATGTAGATGAAATTATTGAAACGGTAAAGCGTATAGCTCCTGTATTCGGTGGAATTAATCTGGAGGATATATCGGCACCCAGATGTTTTGAAATAGAAAGAAGACTTCAGGAGGAGCTGGATATCCCTGTATTTCATGATGACCAGCACGGAACAGCCATCGTTGTATCGGCAGGACTTATTAATGCACTTAAGCTTGTTGGAAAATCCTTTGGCTCGGCAAATGTCGTTATAAATGGTGCCGGTTCGGCAGGTATATCCATCTGTAAGCTGCTTTTACAGCTCGGTATAGGAAATGTAGTGCTTGTTGATAAACAGGGGGCGTTATGTCCGGGAGAGAAGTGGATGAATCCGGCACAGGCTGCTATGGCAGAGCTTACAAATAGAGACAAGCAGACAGGTCCGCTTGCAGACATTATAAAAGGTAAGGATGTATTTATAGGTGTGTCGGCTCCGGGGGTTGTGACGGCAGACATGGTGGCAGCTATGGCGAAGGACCCGGTCGTATTTGCAATGGCAAATCCTACACCTGAGATTATGCCTGAGGAGGCTGAAAAGGGTGGCGTCAGAGTTATGGCAACGGGCCGCTCTGATTATCCAAATCAGATTAATAATGTACTTGTATTTCCGGGTATTTTCCGTGGTGCACTTGATGCTCACGCAACGGATATTACTGAGGAAATGAAGCTGGCGGCAGCAAGAGCCATAGCTTCTATCGTAACTGACGATGAGCTTTGTGAGAACTATATCATACCGGATGCATTTGACAAAAGGGTAGCTGTTAAGGTTGCAGAGGCTGTTGCGGCAGAAGCAAAAAAACTGGGTATCACCAAATAAATAATATATAAGAAAATAAAAAATTTTTACAAACGCACTTTTAGTCGATATTCGTCTTTTTGTGCGTTTTTTATTTTCCAATAAATAGTAAAATTAGAGTATCAGACTTTGCTGCTTATTATGGGAGGTAATATTTGTGAACTATTGCAAGATGGGGAAAAGAATCAGAAGTGCCAGAATAAGTAGGGGGTGGACACAATCCTATCTTGGAGAGCTAGTAGATAGCGATGGTAAGTATATAAGCCGCATCGAATTAGGAAAATCAAAACCCAGCCTTGAGTTTGTAGTAAAACTTGCAAATGCACTTGAAAAATCCACAGATTATTTGCTTCAGGATAGTGTTGATTATATGTTTAAAAATGAAGACAATCAGGATATCTTAATTATATATCAGGAGTTTGGAGTGGAAAAAGCAAGGCGTATGATGAGACTCCTTGAAATAATTTATAATGACATGAAGAGTAAGGATTAATTCAAATGAGAATAGCAGTTTGTGATGATGAAAGTATTATCTTAAGCCAAGTGGAGGAGCTGCTTGGAAATTTTTGTACAGAAAGACAAATGAATTTTTCGGTGTCAACATTTTTGAGTGGAGAAGAATTGCTTATGGATATTGAAGATTATGGAATGTATGACATTATATATCTGGATATAGAATTGTCGCGGATAAATGGGATAAATACTGCAAGAAAATTGCGGGATGAATTTCCTGAATCGGTACTGATTTTTATATCTTCTTACAGTCAATATTATCGCGATGCATTTGATGTACAGCCATTTCAGTTCTTAGATAAACCCTTGGATAGTGCCATATTTTATGATGTGTTAGGCCGTGCGATTCATTCCCTGATAAAATATCCGCAGACAATTTCATTTTATTTTAACAGAATATATTACAATGTCAGTGTTAATAAAATTCTCTATTTTGAAAGTGATAGAAGAATCGTCAGAGTAGTGTGTGAAAAAATAGGTTATGAGTTTTATGGCAAACTGTCAGATGTAGAGGAAAAATTAACAGAAAGAATGGATTTATTTCTCAGAATTCATAGGTCGTATCTGGTAAATGTACATTATATAAAAGAGTTGGCTCAAACATATATAACCATGTCAAATGGAATCCGGATTTCTATAAGTCCCGACAGAAGAAAAAGCATTCGGAGTTTTTATTTAAATTGGATATCAAATAAATAATATAGAGGAGTAAAAGAATTGGAACATATTATTTCTTATGGAATTGATTTGTTTTACATAGGTGTGCTGGACAGGCTTGGTTCCTGTATTCTTAGTGCAAGAATAAGGTCAAAGCGGAGGCGAATCTTAATGCTTACAATATTTATCTTGTTCTATGATATGATTTCATATTTTTTTTATCGCATTAAGATATTCATGGTGTGTGCCGGTATTGTATGGCATTTTGCTATATTTTCCATATTGTATAGAGGGAATATAAAAATGAATATTATTATGGTACTATTTATAACTATGGCAAATATGCTTTCTGAAGTTATATTATTTCACCTGTTTTCTTCGCTTGAGCTGTGGAATATTAATGTTAATGAGATGCCAATGAAGTATGCACTTACAGGTTCTGCAGCTTCCAAAATAATTATATTTACTTTTTTAAAATTATTTATATTAATATATAAAATTGCAGACAGAAAAAAACTGAGTAAGTATGAGAATACAGTAAATATTTCTTTTTATGACTGTCTTGAGACAATAATAGTTCCGGGAACGACAATAGTCATTTTAATGTTTATGGTTTCAAATGCTGAGATATCCCGGGGATGGACATTTATCTGTCTGGCACTTCTTGCCGTAAATATTTTTTCCTATGACCAATATAACAGATTACAAGTTAATACTGTAAATGCCGATTTATTTTCAGATATAAAAGAACTGTATGAAATGTCGAGACAATATGCAGATGATGTTAATATGAAATGGCAGGAGTTAAGGTGCTTAAGGCATGATATAAAAAAGGATTATATGTTGGAGATGATGTATTTAAGTACAGGGGAATTGGAAAAACTAAAAAAACATTATCAGGATATTATTTCCATGAACATTTTTCATAGCGGAGAAACGGGAAACCGACTTATAGATATGATAATAAAACAGGCAGAATGTAAAGCAGGTAATTCGGGAGTGAGATGTGTGTTTGATATACAGATACCTGTTGACATGTATTTTGACGAATACAAAATAAACAGGCTTCTCGGAAATTTAATAGATAATGGAATAGAAGCGGCTTCCGGATATCGGGGATGTGACAGATGGTTAAAGCTTGTTATACGGATTTATCACAATAACATGTATATAGAATGCAGTAACTCATGCCGTATTACAGACAAAGAAAAATATGCTATAGATAACCAAAAGACTACAAAGAAAAATAAAATGCTGCATGGTTATGGAATGAAAATTATCCGTCAAATTACGGATTTATATAATGGTATCATAGAAATAGAATATGAAAGTGATATATATAAAATAAAAATACTTCTTTGTAATGTGGAAATAAGTCAGTGTAATCAGCTGTAAATCGAGTAAAAGTTACGTGGAAAGCTACCTTATATTACATTTATGATGGTTGGTATTTTTTATATGTATAATTAAACTGTGTCAGGCAATCAAACACATGAAGGAGGGAATGTCATGGAATTGCTAAAGAAGATTCTTGGATCTGTGGCTGCACTTGCTGTAGCAGGAACCTATGCATTTTCGTGCTTTTTTATATTTGGACAGCCTAAAGCACCTAAGGGCATGGAAAAATACAAGAAATATTCAGAGCATGAATTGGCCTAAAGGATTGCGCTATGTGACAAAAGGTGGTATGGAATTAAATGAGGAAATGTATCTGTACGGAATAAAAACAGCCTTTGTACTGTTTTTGAATACCTTGTCATTAATGGCAATAGGGATATTGATGAATATGCCCGCTGAGGGACTTATTTATATTTTATCGTTTATGCTTCTTCGCAGTTATACGGGAGGATATCATATAAGTAGTAATGTGGGGTGCTATATAGTGTCATGTATTTCGATGGTTGTGGCTTTGATACTTTCCAAAGAATGCGTATTTGAAAGCTTGATTATCGATATTGTATTATGCATAACAGCGGGTATCCTGATATATCTTTATGCTCCGATGGAGCATAAGAACAGACCTTTAAACAAAACGGAAAGACGTATTTTCAGAAGGAAAAGTATATATATATTTATAATAGAGTTTATATTTGGAATTATATCTGGTATAATGGGATGGAATTGCCAGATAATATTGGCTGCCATATTTGTAAATTTTTGTGCGATGCTTGCGGAATTATGGCATATACGGGTACGTTAACAGGGAGAAGTAAATGATATGTTGTATGAAATCGATTGCAATATTCTTTTGTGGATTCAGGAACATTTAAGAAATGATTTCTTAAGTGTTATTATGAAATTTATTACATCACTGGGAAATGCGGGGCTTATTTGGATTATACTGACAATCATTATGATAATAATTCCAAAGTACAGGAAGGCAGGATTTGCTTCAGCTGTCTCATTGCTGCTTAGTGTACTTATTATAAATCTTTTTATGAAAAACTGGATAGCAAGGGTCAGACCATATGAGATGATATCCGGATTGGAATTGCTGGTAGGGAAAGCATCTGACTGGTCATTTCCGTCGGGGCATGCAAGCTCATCATTTGCATCTGCCTGTAGTATTCTTTTTACAGGCTATAGGAAAGAAGGCATTGCAGCGTTGATATTTGCTTTTCTGATTGGATTTTCCAGACTTTATGTAGGGATTCATTATCCAAGTGATGTTTTATGCGGTGCGCTGCTCGGCCTTGCATTTGCGATTTTGGCAAGCCTTATTATAAATAAAATCTATAATAAGCTTCAAATGTCTATGTAATGTGTTTTTATATAGTATTAGAAATTCGTCTTTTTAGGTTTGGATTGTGAGTTTGTTAAATTTCACAAGATATTGAAAATAATATCTTGATTTTTCTCCGATTTACCTTGAGGAATTTAGGATATAAGTAATATTAACTAAAATTGAAATTCAATTATGTGAAATTTTAAAGTTGACAATTTAGGTTTAGAAGATTACACTTGTAAAAGTGTCCGGCACGATAGAAAAGGATTCTTTAAAAGGGTCAGTAAAATTGTGCCGGATGCTTTTTACATTTTTGACAAAAGCGAGATAGCATATTTGTAAAATATTATGTATTTACAATTCAGTAACGTTTTGCTACTATAAGTGACAGAAAGTGACATGTAAAATATGCAAATAATTAAATTGATATTTACTTTTTTTGATATACAGAGAGTTCCTTTATACATGATATTGGTATAAATCCCTTTATGTGATGTAATGTAACCCCATAACCCCAAACCTTAAGGAATTCTCTGCTCCCCCTATTATTTTTTGAAGGCGTATGACTTAAGGCGATAACCATACGGATAGAGGCCTGCAGCATACGCCTTCTTCGTTGTCATATATATGTATAGTAACGCTATATTTGTCTTTCACAGTTGCAGTCCAAAAGCTCGCATAGTAGTGCTATGGAATTGCATAAATTGTCATCCTCATAGTGATTCATAGCATTACTCAGGTAATCACACGCATCAATTATCATTTCATGTGTAGGTTGCAGCTGTTTTCTGTTGAGCAATAGTAATTTGAAGTTTTGGAAGAAATGAAGTATTTGCTTATTGCTTTCTATATCTTTAGCTGCTTCTAAATCAGTTATGCATTTATCCATAATGTCAATGACCATTGAAACTGTCAGCATATAATCGTCATTAGCGATTAAAATTGTTTCGGGGACATATAATTCGGAAGAACCGTACAGTTGGCAATAAGAATAATTATGTAACTTATAAAAATTCGCATTGTTATATGTTGTGTGATTTTTAAATTGGCAAACTGTATGATTTATAAAGAAACAACTGATTTTTAGTATTTCAATTTCTCTTTTTATAAGATATTGCTTTAACCAAAGCAGGGAAAAATATAAATAAGAATTGTCAAATTTTTGGATACATATTTTGATTTTTTTATTATATTTGTTCATGCTGGTGAAGTATTTGTCTATCTGTTTATAGTCTTCAAGTATTTGTATAGCCGCCTCTCTATTAAAATTGATTACAAATTCATAAGTAGCCGGTTGATATACAATGTTTTGGTCAATCCGTCCAATTACTTTTCTTATTACATCCAATTGGTGAAATAGATTTTCTTGTGTGGGTAAATGGTACATAGTCCCTCCTGTTTAGTTGTAAAGTAAGATTTGTTAAGATGTGTAATAAAATACTATCACCTTAAACAGGTTTTAGCTAGGAAAAACTAGTATAATAATTAGACTATTAGTAGAATTGCAGAGGAGGATGACAAAATATGAGAGGAAATTTATTTGCAGATACACAAAGTAAAATAAGCAGTGATAATCTGGATATAGAGGTTCCGGATACGATTGGATATAACATTAAAGAGATAAGAAAAAACAGAAAATCAGAAAAATTTACTGTGAAATATATGGTGTCTGAAATAAACAAGTTACTTCCCGGTGATTCGAAAATAACAGAGGGTTTATATTATAAATGGGAAAGCGAAGAAAGGATTCCTACAGCCAAACAGATACCTGCCATCGCTAAGGCACTTGGCGTTACGGAAACTTCTTTATTTCACTGGCAGGAAAGAAAACGCGGAATGCGAATGGCAAATTATGAGGATTTTTATGAAGAGCTGATGGCACTTGATATGAGAAGACTGGAAAAGCTGATTTGGATAATTGTTCACTGGGATGGTGACACCGATGCATTAATTGAGTTTGCTGTTCTGTATGTAAATCTTTTGGTAACAGATAGAAAGTATATTGCTTCATTTGGCATAAGACTATACGATGTATGTGATAAAGAGGGAAAATTATGTGCTAATTATCCAAAGCCTGATATTGAATATTTAAAGGATGCGTTAATTGGTAAAATAGAAAAAAGATCATGTGTACATGAATAAAAAAATAATATGCTGGTAATTTATAGAAAATCTGATAAAATAGTGAATAAAGTTTCTTAGTATTATACAATGAAAAAAATTACACAGTACGGGTTTATTTAAACGGACTGATTTTACATTATAGAAGCATGGAGGATAAAAGGAAATGAAGAGCATTACAAATGATGTGTTTTATGTAGGTGTGGATGACAAGAATATTGATTTGTTTGAAAATCAGTATATTGTTCCAAATGGTATGGCATACAATTCATATGTCATTATGGACGATAAAATCGCCATTATGGATATGGTAGATGCAAAGTGTGCAAAGGAATGGTTTGCAAATCTGGATGAGGTACTTGACGGAAGACAGCCAGATTATCTGATTATCTCCCATCTTGAGCCTGACCACTCTGCAAATCTCGGTGAGGTATTGGAAAAATATCCTGAAATAAAGCTTGTGTCCAATGCAAAGCTTTTTGGTATGCTTGGCAATTTCTTTAATGTACCCGTGGAAGGCAGATGTGTATCTGTAGCGGAGGGTGAGACGATGGAACTTGGCACACACACATTACAGTTTTTCATGGCACCTATGGTTCATTGGCCTGAGGTAATGGTTACATATGAGCAGAGTGAGAAGATTCTTTTCTCTGCAGATGCATTTGGAAAGTTTGGTACACTGGATACAGATGAGGACTGGGCATGTGAAGCCAGAAGATATTATTTTAATATCGTTGGAAAATATGGTATGCCTGTACAGGCACTCCTTAAAAAGATGTCTGCTCTTGAGATACAGAAGATTTGTTCTCTTCATGGACCAATCCTTGAAGAAAACCTTGACTATTATATAGGAAAATATCAGATATGGAGCAGCTACGCAGTGGAAGACCCTGGTATATTTATAGCTTATTGTTCACTCCATGGAAATACGGAAAAGGCAGCCCGGAAGCTGGCTGAGATATTAGAGACAAAGGGTGTACCAAAGGTGAGCATTGCAGATTTGTCCAGAGAGGATATGGCAGAATGTATAGAGGATGCTTTCAGATATGACAGACTTGTACTTGCTGCCCCAACTTATGACGGAAGCATGATGCCTGTTATGGCGGACTTTATCAATCATTTAAAGCTTAAAGCATACCAGAAGCGTAAGGTAGCATTTATAGAAAATGGTTCTTGGGCTCCTATGGCGGGAAAGCTGATGAAGGAGCAGATGGCAGGCTGTAAGGATGTGGAAATTATTGACGAGGTTGTTACCATTAAATCGGCATTTAAGGATAGCGATATAGCAGGTCTTGAGGCGTTGGCTGAAAAGCTTTTATAATGGAAAAGCTTTCTTGCTGTTAATTGGTGCATATGAGACTTCTGCTTTGCATAGACTGTATAGACAACTTTCAGGAGATGCCTGTGAGAGATTATATAGAAGAACGAGCAGAGGAGATAGGTACATATATTGTCGAAAGTGGAGCTACGGTAAGACAGACTGCAAAAAAATTCGGAGTCAGTAAAAGTACGGTACATAAGGATATAACGGAACGTCTTATTAAAATAAATCCAATGCTGGCGGCAAGAACCAGAGTTGTGCTTGATGTAAATAAGGCTGAACGACATATCAGAGGCGGTATGGCGACAAAAGAGAAATACCAGCATCAGCTATAAAGATATGGCTATTAATGATATTCATTATATGTGTATATGCCATGCACCGGTGTCTATGGCACTTGTAATATTGACATATACATATATAACGGATATAGATTGATAGCCATATTTTTTTAGTATGCTACGAAAATAATGTCCGTTTATATAGTTTTATTTGTAAATAATTGAAAAATTTGGTATTTATATTTGTAGAAATGCAAAAGAAGAAATAAGGAGCCGTATCATGCGAATTGTAATATGTGATGATGAAGAGTTGTATGTGAAGCAAATGACAGATTATATTGTTGAATATTTTAAGAAGCATAATCTGAAACAGCCAGAAATAGTGGGATTTGATAGCGGAGAGGCTCTTTTAAAGGATAAAAATGATAAAGATATTGCATTTTTGGATGTGGAAATGCAGGGGTTAAGTGGAATATATACGGGAAGAGAGATAATGAGTCAAAATAAAAATGCGCTGATTTTTATTATTACTTCATATCCGGAATATTTGGATGAGGCGATGAAGTTCCATGTATTCAGATATCTTTCAAAGCCTATAGATAAAGACAGACTGTTTAGAAATTTGAAGGATGCCATATATGTTTATACCACAAATACGATAAAAGTCATGGTAGAGACGAAGGATAATGTCGTGACGATATATGAGAAGGATATTATATTTGTTGAGGCAAAAGGCAAAAACACAATCATTCAGACTGTAAAAGGACAGCTTGTAAGTGTAGAACAAATACAGCATTGGGAGAAAACATTAAATAAGAGATGTTTTTTCAGAACTCACAGAAGCTATATTGTAAATATGAAATATGTTAGCCGATTCGATACGGGTAGTGTTTGTCTGGAGAACAATGAATTTCAGACATATCTGTCGCGTAGGAAATACAAGGAATTTAAAGATGCATATTTATTATATCTGGAGAGTATAAGGTAGGAAGTACAATGGAGAAAGTAATTTATATGGTAGCCTTTATTATTGAGGCATTAGTAGCATGGCAGTATTTTTCTGGCATGTATGAGTCAAAATATGCTAAATTGAGTGAAGGGATAAGTATCGGAATAGCATATTTATTATTATTCATAATATCTCTTAAGAGTATTTTTGTTTTAAACCTTGCAGGTTTTCTATTGATGAATTTTCTATTGTTGTGCTTTTTGTTTAACGGAAATTGGCTTAACAAATTATTTCAGGCTATGGTATTGACTGCCTTGATGGGCTTTGCAGAGGTATTTGCCGGTACGGCTATGTCTTTATGGACACCTGAGCATAGCGATATAGTAAATGATTCTTTCTCATTAACCATATTTGGCTTGGTAAGTAAGCCTATCTATTATCTGTTTACACGGATTATCATATATTTCTTCGGAAAAAGGAGAATAAATTACAAAACGACTGCACGGGAGACATTTGCTGTATTCTTTTCAGGTATTGTTACTCTCATTATACTTTTTGGAGAAACTAGAATATGTTTTTTTACAGATTTAAACAGTGGGCAGCGGAACATAATTGCAGTAAATGCTATATTGCTTATTTTTTTGGATTTGGTAATTTTCTGGGTGTATCAATATATGCAGGAAAGAAATCTGGAATTTACGAATTTGCAATTACAGCTGCAAAAGGATATGGACCGGCTCTCCTATTATGAAAATCTTAGGCAGCATGATGAGAATCAGAGGATTTTAATTCACGATATGAAGAATCATCTGCAGGCTATCATGGCTATGAATTTGAATGGAGAACAGAAACGTATAAATGAATATATTGAGCATTTGATTAACTCTAAAGAATTGCAGACTGCGATGCACCTTTGTGACCATGAGCTTCTGAATGTTATATTGAACAGATATACAAAGCTTTGTGGTGAAAAGAATATAAAATTTAATGTGGACATTAGAAGTAATCGTATTGATAAAATGGCAGAAAATGATATTACATCTTTATTTGCTAATATTCTTGATAATGCTGTAGAAGCAGCAGAAAAAGGTGATAATGGATTTATAGAAATTAGTATAAGCAATCATGAAGAAAATGGGTCTACTATTATATCTGTATTAAATTCATGTACAAGTAAACCGAAAATGCGTTCAGATGGTACATATGTATCTCTTAAAACTGACAGCGGGAATCATGGCATGGGTATGAAGAGTATTCAAAAGGTATTGAGAAAATATAATGGAACTATGGCATCATACTATGATGCAGAAAGCGGACAATTCAAGATAGTAATTGGCTGTATGTCCAATTTGGAGTAAACAAGAAAAAGAACATCAAAGAGAAAGGATAGCTTTGATGTTCTTTCTGATTGTATAGAATACAGTCATTGTTCATGCATTGTAAAGACGCAAGGCAGTTGAAGAATAGCGGGAAGTACAATTCCGACTGCCAGACTTTCGGCCAGCTTCATAGTTCTTATATATGAACATATAAAATATAAAATACAAAAGAATAGTAGAATAATAAATAGATTTTTTTTGTATATAACACGCTCATATTCTTCAAGAGGCTTGTTTGACGAAGCAATGGGACTTACTATGGCTAGTATTATAATGGAAATTAATACAACGCCATGTAATAGTAATCCTGCATTAATAAAATTAGATAAAGCAATAGATATAATTAGCAAGATGCATGAACAAATAAGACATATCGGTGCAGAAGGGGCATGATATCCGCCGCTGTATCTTCGGATGCTTACAAATGGGATAATTATGAATAAGAAGTTTATTAATTTTCCCCATATACAAGTAAGTATAAGCACTATAATTATAGGTAATGCTGCCATAATAATGTGGTTCATGGCATACATGTATAGTTCAGCATCCTGTGCTGATATGACTTCCTGTTTAATCAGCCAGTTCGTTAAGAGCTTAATCATGCTTTTTCTTATATTGAGATAACTTATCAGGTACGCTTGGTTGATACAAAACATAACAAGATGTAGAATTGGCATCTGCCTTAAGTGTCGAATCAAGTAATGATGCTATTGCTTTAGCAGCAGATTTTTTATTCTTATCTACAGTATTCATAACGATTTCCCCCTTTAATTTTATTATTATCAATAACTGCGATTAAATCATACACCATTGATTATTGGATTTCTATAGATTTGCGCCAGTGGTATTGATTCGAGTAAAAATGGTTAAATTCGACAAAGTTTTCGGCAATAAAACAACTTATTACAGAAACAATAATGCAAAAAATCAATTTTAAACATGTTATTCAGAATAATTCTGTATTAAATTGTGGAGTTGGCGAAATATAGTTGTTATTATCCAGAATATAGAAATAATTATAGATAATTAAGGAGACTTATGATGAGTTCGGTATCTGTAGATATGGGCAAGCGGATTCGTGACAGACGAAAAAAGATGGGGATATTACAATATAAGTTAGCTGAAACTTTGGATATATCAAATAATCATTTGTCTGCTATTGAGAATGGAAAAGAAAATCTAAGTATTGATTTGCTGCTTAATATTTGTCGTGAACTGGACGTTACACCTGATTATTTATTACTTGGAAGTACAAATTCGCAAAATGTGCCAAAGGATATTCTTGACCAACTCAGGCTATGTAGTTCTGAAACCGTATATCTTGTAAAAAAATTTGTTGATATGATGATGGAAATAGAAGGATTAAATAAATGGTAGAGGAATACAAGGGTGTGATCACGCCCACAAAGGCAATCTGGAATTTTTCTTTTAGCTGCCACATCGAAGATTTATCAAATTAACTATCTATTTTTGATGAGCTACTTGGTTGTATATCATCGACACCGTATCTTCAAAACTTAAATCTTTGTATAATATCTTCTCTGAAATCATAGGTAAATAATCTTTTTCTCTCCACCATCGTCTCATGTCAGATTCACCATAGTCATTTCGATTAGGCTTTGTACTGTGTCTTATCATCGTTTCTTCAAATGGTAAATCAAAGTAGTAAGCAAAAATATTTTGCCCATATTCTTCTACAGCAGTCTCAAATAATCTATTATATGTATCTGCCGGAAGGATACCTTCCAGTATTGTGATTTCTGAATTTGCTTTACCATACTTGAGCAAGCTTATCATCAATGGTTCGGATTTGATGATTCCCTCCGTACTCCATACGTGTAAAATATCCATACGAATCATATCATGTGAAAGTAACATAGTATTAGGTCCAAACTTTTTCTGTAGTGCTTTCGCTACCGATAGTATGGTATTTTATAAGTGAAGGAATTTTATGGTTTTGAATGCACATCATAATACTGTACAGAAAAAATAATATACTTAATTTTATGAAATAAAATATAAAACAGAATAGTTCTGTTTTGCATTGTGGAATTTGTGAAATATAGTTGTTATTATTCAGAATATAAGATGAAATTCTGAATCGTTAAGGAGACTGAGTATGGGTTCAATATCGATAGATATGGGCAGGAGGATTCGTGACAGGCGGAAAAAGCTTGGACTATTGCAGTATAAGCTTGCAGAGACATTGGATATATCCAATAATCATATGTCAGCTATTGAAAACGGAAGAGAAAATGTAAGTATTGAGCTGCTTATAAAAATATGCAATGAACTGGATGTTACGCCTGATTATTTATTATTAGGAAGTACACATTCCCAGAATGTACCTAAGGATATTCTTGACCAGCTCAGACTATGTAAGCCGGAGACGGTAAAAATTGTAAAAAAATTTGTCGATATGATGATGGATATAGAAGGACAAGAATAGATGATATATAGAAGAAAAACCGTGAATTTTTTACGGTTTTTCTTTTTTTCTTTCTATAATATGTATGGGCATAACATCGTAAGTAAAATATTTGTGTATTATAAATATGAATTCCATTAAAGTCGGTTTTACATTTTACTGATATTGTTTTATAATAAAAAAAATTATGTTTGTGAATTTAAATTTGGTATAGGGTTTTAACGATTTTACTATTTAAGATAATTATATATGAGGTGATGAAATGAAAATACGAATGAGGTTTATTTATATCTTTGTCGGAATATGTGTCATATTTGGCATGACTGCTATATATAAGAATAATATACTTGTGCAGGCGGCGCAGAAGACTCTTTCTGCTCAGACGAATATTGATGGTACATCCGGGGAAGAAGGCAGTGAAGCTGCATCCACAGAGGAAGAAAAATCTGAAGAGGCTACTACGGAAGAGCAACCGGAGGAGTGTATACATGCGTATAAGACGGTTGTAAAGGCTGCAACAAATAAGACAAACGGATATAAAGAGGAGCAGTGTACTATTTGTGGTGAAAAGGGAGCCAAAACGATTATATATAGAATTAAGTCAATAAAGCTGAGTGAGACAGCTTATTCATATGATGGCAAAACAAAGAAACCGAAGGTTACGGCCTATGACAGTAAAGGAAATAAGATATCCTCGTCATTTTATAAGACGACATATCAGACAGGAAGAAGAAAGCCGGGCAGATATAGTGTGACAATAGAATTTTTCGGAAACTATAGTGGGACATTTACCAGATATTTTAATATAGCTCCAAGGGGGGCTTCGGTAAAAAATATAGCCGGTGGACAGGGGTCGGTAACCGTAACCTTAAAGGCGTCGGGCAAGACATTTACAGGCTATCAAATCCAGTATAGTAAGAAGAAAAACTTTTCTTCGGGCGTAAAGACAAAGAATGTAAGCAAGGGAAAGAGCTCTTACAAGATAGCCAATCTGGATACGAATGCAAGGTACTATGTTCGTGTCAGAACATATCTGTTGTCGGGTGGGAAAAAGATTTATTCCCAGTGGTCAGAAAGAGCGACAGCACGTACAAAAATATATAGGAAAATGAATATTGTTTCTACAGACCATCAGAAGTACAGTTATGAGGAAATGGTGCAGGATATTGCACAGCTTCAGAAGCGATATAAGGACCATTGTACAGTTAACATTTTGGGTATTACGGCAGATAATCGTAATTTATATGAGGTGATTGTAGGAAATCCTGATGCGGATAAGCACCTTATCGTATTGTCAAATCTCCATGCAAGGGAATATATGACGGTACAGCTTTGTATGAAGCAGATAGAATATTATTTGAATTACTATAATGGAACGATAGGTGGCGTTAAGGTATCGAATGTACTGGATGAGGTTGCAATACATTTTATGCCTTCATGTAATCCTGACGGTACGGCAATAGCCCAATTTGGATTTGATGCTATACGGAATACAAAGCTGAGAAAAAATCTTTATAAGATGGGTGGTCTTACCTATAAATGGAAATCAAATGCAAGGGGAGTAGATTTGAACCAGAACTGGGATATTGATTTTGAGGTTCACGGTACCAAAGGAAGTGACTGGTATTCAGGTAAGAAGCCACATAGTGAGGCCGAGGTTAAGGCAATTATAAAGATGCTTGACAGAGTGGAAACAGAAGGCGAGATAGTAGGATTTCTGAGCTACCATGCTATGGGTGAGGTCATATATGGAAGGTGTGCTCCCGAAGCAGGAGAATCCATGACGAAGACAGTTGATGAAATGTATAATGTGGCATATAAGCAGTCGAAATATGTTTTGTATGGCTCAACCTCCATTTCCTGTAACCAGTCCAGAGAGTATCTTATGTATAAGCGTGGTATACCGGGTATCACACTTGAAATAGGAAGCTCAGAGACACCGCTTGCGATCAGTCAGTTTGCACCTGCATGGAGAAAGAACAAAAGATTGGTTCTCCTGGAGGCAGCTTTGTTTTGTGAATAGATATTATGTAATTGAAGGTTATCATTGCAGACTGGTTGAAGTTTAATTAGAGTTATTTATATAGATTATTGATAAGAGGAGCCTGTTATGAAATTTATACATGCAGCAGATATTCATTTAGGAGTAAAGCCGGACAAGGGCAAGGCATGGAGCAGTATTCGTGCTTCAGAAATAGAAAATACATTTGACAAGTTAATAGAAATTGCGGAGGAAAGAAAAGTAGACCTTTTGCTGCTTGCCGGAGATGTGTTCCATACACCGCCTGATTTGGCACAGCTTAAGAATCTTGATTACAGGTTGTCTAAGCTTACGGCTACAAGGACGATAATGATAGCCGGAAATCATGACTATATAGAGGAAGGCTCGGCTGCTGAAAGCTATGATTTTAAGTCAAATACCGTGCTTATGCCAAGGGATTGTTTTAGTAATGCATATATGGAGGATATCAATACCTGTATTACAGGCTTCAGCTATGGAAAGGCGCTATATACGGATGACGTGACAGTTGATATAGCTCCGCAAAAGGAGAATGCAATAAACATTCTGCTTATGCATGGCGGAGATGAAACGCATGTGCCTATCAATTTCAGGGAGCTTGCGGAAGCAGGTTTTGATTATGTGGCACTTGGACATATTCATAAGCCAAGGCATATGGTGAAAAATAAAATGGCATATTCAGGTTCATTGGAGCCGATTGATTGTACTGAGACAGGAAGAAGAGGCTTCATATACGGACAGTGTGTTGATGGAGAAACACGAATAAAATGGGAGCCGCTGAATTGCAGAAGCTATATCAATCTAGGCTTTGAAGTGAAACCGGAATATAGTGGTGCGCAGATAGTAGATGTTATACGAAGACAAATTGAGAAGATGGGCACCAATCATATTTATAGAATTATTCTTCAAGGGCAGCTTGGAAATGGTGTGAAGCCGGATTTCTCACAGCTCAAATTGAAATATAAGATATATGATATAACGGATAATACCATGTATGAATATGACATGGATAAGCTGCTTTTGGATAATGAAAATAATCTGATGGGACGATTTATCAAAACATTGTCGGAGGCTGATGATGTTACAAGCAGAAAGGCATTGAAATACGGTATTGAAGCCATGATTGCAACTGGAGAAAAGTAATGTATATAAATAAATTGCTGCTAAAAGAGTTTGGAAAATTTAATAATAAAGAAATAAAGTTGAATCCGGGGCTGAATCTTATATATGGTTCAAATGAGTCCGGTAAAACGACTATAAAGGAATTTATAGTCGGTATGCTTTATGGAATCGATAAATCAAGAGGACTTGGTGCAAGGCTTGATAACTATCAGCTTAGAAAGCCTATAAACAGCAGTGGCTATTCAGGGAAAGCCTATGTAAGCAGTAACGGAAAGAGCCATTTGATAGAGAGAAGTTTTCTTAGAACGAATAAAAATGCTGTTCTGACGGAGATAGAAACAGGAAAAGAGGTTCAGCTGAAAAAGCCTAACTCATTTAATGGGCTGCTGTTTGATGTGGATAAAAGTACGTACGTCAACACCCTGTGTATAGGCGAGCATGGAGCCGCGCCGGGCAAAGAGCTGGCTGACGAGCTTGGCAACTATGTACTTAATTTAACGACAACTAAGAATGCAGATATTGATAAGGCAGAGACCATTAAATACCTGAAAAATGAAAAAAAGAAGTACGATAATCGTAAGCTGCTTACTCAGATAGAGGACTATGATGTGAAGATGGCAGAGCTTGGGGATGTAGATGCAGCGCTTGAAGAAATCAGAGAGAGCAGAAGAGAAGAACTGGATTCCTATAACATGGAGATTGCCAGATTAAAGCGTGAGGCAAGGCAGCTGGTGAACGAAAAAGATGCTGCCATTCCGGATGAGGATGAGGATAGAGAACGAAGCCGCATATTTCTTGAGGTTGAAGCTTTGGAGGAAGAGCCGAAGAAACAGAAAAAGGACAAGCCTCTTACAGACAATATTTTTATAATATTGCTTACAGGAATTGCGGTTGTCGCATTTGTTACATTATTTGTACATTTGATGAAGTTCCAAAAATCAATTCAACAGTTATTTACTATCTGTACAATTGCTTTTGTTGCAATCACCATGATTGACGGAATGTATAGGAAAGGCTTTTTTGACAGCGCCGAAAAGGCTCCTGACGAAGAAGAATTTAATAAAATGGTTTATGAATTGGGGCGTGCTACCGAGTCAAGAACCGTCCGCATAGAGATTGATAAAAATTTTCAGGATGCACATGATGCAAAACTTGAACTGCTTAAATTCAAGGAGCACGATGCTATAATTAGAAGAGATGCATATTACGAATTGAAGGAAAAACGTGATACCCTTCTTAAGGAATATGAGGTGCTTGAGACAGAAAAACAGGCAATAGACCTGGCAATCGACACAATAAATGAGTTGTCTGTTGATATTTATAATGATTTTGGAAGCCAGCTCAATGACAATATTTCTGAAATGGTTAGTATCATAACAGATGGAAAATATAAAAAGGTATTGCTGGATGATACCATGCACATATCAGTTCTTGACGGGGACCACTATATGGGAATAGAGTATTTAAGCAGTGGGACTATGGAACAAATATATCTGGCCGTAAGATTGTGTATTGCCAGTCTGCTTTGTGAGGATAAGATGCCTGTGATAGTAGATGATATATTTACGGCATATGATTCTAAGAGACTTAAGAATACGCTTTATTGTATGAGCCGGATTGATACCGACCAGATTATTATTCTTACCTCAAATGAGGCAATAGGAGACATGCTGGATGATTTGGGAATGGAATATACTTATATAGAGCTGTGATGAGGAATGCAGGACGGACACAGGACGGACACAGGACGGACGCTTTTATATACAATATAAAAGCTGTTTGTTGGCGAAGGGATGTATACTCGTTACTGTGTTAAATGTAAATATATAATATTAAATATTATATATTTTGAAAGAATAAAGGATTTTATTGAAAAAAAATGATATTTATTAGGGCGTTAGGTGATAGGTGGAGAATTATTGAATAAGGTATTTTGTGAAAATGGATATAATATGGAAGATTGTTATATGTTATATTTAAGAAACAGCCTGTAGGGTTTATAACCTTGCAGGCTGTTTCTTATTAATACTTGTAAATTGCTTTTAACTTTATGTTATATCTCATAATTGTCGGAAATGGTATGGCTTACTTTGTATTCTGCAATACGTGCATTGATTCGTTCTGATGGGTCGAGCAAATCGCTTAAGGAAGCATCATGGTTTAAGTGGTCGATAATTAATGCAATATATTTGCTCATATCGGCTGACTCATACCAGCTGCGTGTAAATAGGTCAGGCTGCTGATAAGTGAGATTGGTTGTTATAACCTTTTCAATAATGCCTTCCTCATGACACTTGTCAAATACTTCAAGTCCCTTTGTAAATAAACCAAAGGTGGCAATCGCATAAACACGTCTTGCTTTTCTGGCTTTAAGCTGTTTTGCAACATCAATCATACTTTCACCAGAAGCAATCATATCATCTATGATAATAACATCTTTGCCTTCTACGGAGTCACCAAGGAACTCATGGGCAACAATAGGATTACGTCCGTCTACGACTCTTGAATAATCTCTTCTCTTATAGAACATACCGACATCAACACCAAGCAGATTTGCAAAGTAGATAGCTCTGTGCATAGCGCCCTCATCCGGTGAAATAACCATCATATGATTATTGTCAATTTCAAGGTCCGGTGTAGTCTTAAGCAATGTTTTAACAAACTGGTAGGTTGGTCTTACATTCTCAAAGCCACTCTTAGGAATCGCATTTACGACACGTGGGTCGTGTGCATCAAAGGTAACAATATTGTCAACGCCGTACTGCTGTAGCTCCTGTAACATAACAGCACAGTCAAGAGACTCTCTTGTCGAACGCTTGTGCTGGCGGCTTTCGTAAAGAAACGGCATAATAACGGTTATCTTCCTTGGCTTATCAGTCATGGCTGAGATGATTCTCTTCAAATCTGCGTAGTGGTCGTCAGGAGACATCCTTTGAAGCTGTCCTGCCATAGTGTATGTACAGCTGTAATTTCCCACATCAAGCATGATATATATATCCTTACCACGAACCGACTCGTTTATAACACCCTTTGCTTCTCCTGAGCCAAAACGCGGACAGTCGGTATCGATAAGATATGTTTCCTTCTCATAGCCATGGTAAACTATGGAAGATTTATGCTCGTTCTGACGATTTTTTCTCCATTTTACAATATAATGGTCTACCTTATTGCCTAATTCCTTACAGCTTTTGTGTGCAACAATTCCCAAACTACCAACTGGTATCGTTTCTAATTTGCTATCGTCTGGCATGATAAAATCCTCCGTAATGTAGTTATTGTATACTTGTGTGCTTTGATATACGTTGTTTGCGTTTCGTATATCTGATGTTATCTCCATAAAAATGAAATACAAGATAGCTGTCCGTTATGCGAGACATGATTCGCTCGGTATATCGTTCCTGAAGCTGACGAAGAGTCAGATTGGTGGATATAATCGTAGACAACTGTTTATTATTACGTGTATTTATTATTTCAAATAATTGAGACTGAACAAACGAGTTTGTAAGCTCGGTTCCCAAATCGTCAATTATAAGGAGATCACAATTATATATATAGTCATAGAGCATAACCTTGTTTTGCTCACGACCATTGTTCATTATTATATCTGAAAGTATATTTTCAAACAAATTTATGGAAGACAGATATAGCACGGTATGTCCTCTGTCAAGCAATGCTTTGGCAATACAGTTTGATAAAAAAGTCTTACCTAATCCGGTTTCTCCATAAATGAGTATTCCCGGACTATGCTCTTCAAATTCCGCGACATACCGCTTACTGCGCTCTAAAATGTTGCAGGCATTATGATATGGCGTAAAACTGTGCTTTCCGTCGGCAATGTCAGGGTAGTATTCCAATGTAAAGCTGTCAAAATTCTCTCTTGACAATATATCGGAAATTGTAGACTGGGCATACAGCTGGTTAATCATCATCTGTTTCATACAGCTGCAGGGCTTATTATCTACATATCCCGTATCGTTACATTTTCTGCAGTTATAGATAGGCTGGAGATAATCGGCATTATAACCATTGTCCTTAAGAAGCTGTATTTTTTCATGAATGAGCGCTTCCTTATTTGCAAGCATAGATGATTTATCTGTTTCCCGCTTCAGAATACGTGCTTTTGCAGCAGATAAAGCATTTTCTGCAATCGCATCATCAATTTCCCTAATACGGGGAATTTCCTGATATATCTGCTTTCTTCTATTGTCATATGTATGTATATTGTCCATCCTGATATGCTGCAGGGTAGCTAATATGTCGTCATAATTAATATTTTTCATAACCTGTAAAATTTTTTCTTAATAACTGTATTCAAACGGTTATTTACTGTTGATTTCACTTAAAAACAACTGCTCCATTTCGTCAAGCTCATCGTCCATATCCCGTGAAGCAAATGTTCCAAATGCGTTTGGTTTGTTTGTTACTTTCGCAGCTTGTCCATTGGTCTGTGCTTTTTGTTTGGCATATTCCTTGTCAAGCTTATCGATATCCCTGATGGATTTTACACCATTTTTATACCAGTTTTCAAGTATACCGTTCACATATGCAAAATTTGCGGAATTTGGCCTTGCAATAACAGCTTTTTTGCATGCCTCAAGAATGATAGGCAGTTCAAAGCCCATATCCTTATGCCATGTTTCAATATATGCAGTTTCGATTGAGGTTATCTCTGACCTGTTTATACCGAGCTGCTTAAATATGGAACGATAAAGCGGATTGTAGTTCTGCCCTGCATCCTTTGCTTCTTCCTTTGTATGGATTCCCTGCTCATACCAGGAGTTTGCTACGGATTCTGCATATCGCATACTCTTCTTATTTAAGGTTACGCAATATTCAATCAAATACTCCATAAGCTCACTGGAGAAGTTTAAACGGTCGTATATATAGATTAAGGTTTCCATATCCTTTGCTGACAGATTTTTACCAAAGTAGGTTTCTGCCTCGAATATAATATCTGAAAATGCTTCATCGTCATGAAACTTTGCAGCAAGAGCAGGAGAGAAGGTCTCCTTTTTAGGAAGCGTTGTCTTGGATAAAACAGGGGCTGATGTACCCGGATGTGTGACATCAGCAGATACATTATTGACCCTCTCAATTTTTATATCGGTCGGTGATTTGTCTTGCGGCATTTTAAACAGAGCTATGTTGTCTCTGGATAGTATATCGGTATCGTTCTTTTTCTCCTTAAGCGGAAGAAGCGTAATGCCTGTCAGTTCGCCGGCCTGATTATAATTCAGCCTCATGACATCCTGAGTAATCCAATATTTAATTGCACGACAGATGTCCTTTTCTGTCAGATTGAAATGGTCGGCGATATCCGCAACCGAAACCGGTGCTTTGAAAGACATAAGTCTTACAAGATAAAGATATACTTTGACAAATTCTCCGTTTGCATGTGTCATGTAGTAATCTATAAAAAGATTTGATATTGAGGAATATGTTTCATTTTTTTCTGTTGAAATTGTAATGTAACTCATGGTAAAACTCCTTTAATTTATTCCTCAAAATTACTTGATTTGCTCAAGTGCAAATGCATTATAACATGAGTTTTTTAAAATGCAAACAGAACATATTGTCGGTTGGAAAAATGGACAATAGTGTTGAAATTGTTGATAATGTGGATAGCAAATTGTTTAAGATTTATGTAAAAAGTAAAATATTGAAATAATGGGAAATTCGGTAAATTCCTTCAAATATTATGTAAACAAAAAACACAGGGGCTGATTTGGAAAACCTAAATTTGCTCCTGTGGATAATGTTGATAATTATTTTTTAATTAATTCGTTGCCGATAGAATCGACATTTCCGGCTCCCATAGTTATCAACAAATCATTTTTTTTGCAATTTTTTAATATGTAATTTTCGATATCATCAAATGTAGGAAGGTAAAATGCGTCTGTTCCAAATGCCGCTATTTTATCTGCCAAATCCCTTGATGAAACAAGTCCATTATCCTTTTCTCTGGCAGCGTAAATATCGGCTACGATAACATGGTCGCAGACCTTAAGTGCATTGGCGAAATCATCCAGCAACGCATAAGTTCTTGTATATGTATGTGGCTGGAATATACACCAAAGCTCATTATAATCGGTATTCCTTGCAGCAGCCAGTGTTGCCGCAATTTCAGTCGGATGATGTGCATAATCATCCATGACCTTGACGTTGTTCAGAATCGTTCCTTTATATTGGAACCGCCTGTCAGCACCCTTACATGCCAGCAATCCTGTTTTGATTGCTTCCATTGATATGCCAAGCTCCAGAGCAACTGCTATTGCAGAAAGCGAGTTATATACATTGTGTATTCCAAATACATTTAATGTAATATCCGTTATTTCCTGTCCATCTATCATTAAGGTGTAGGTGGGGTGTCCGAAGGAATCAAAACGGATATTGGTCGCTGAGTATTTATTTGTCTCTTTTTCGCCGAAGGTTACGATACGACAGGTAAGTCCCTTCGTGACCGTCTCATAATACGCCATATCGCCGTTTACAACGACCAGACCTGAGTCAGGTGTTTTCGTGGCAAATGTATGGAAGGATTCTGCTATCTCTTCTATTCCGCTGAAGAAATCCAGATGATCGGCATCGACATTTAATATGATGCTTATTTGAGGATTGAAGGCATGAAAACTATTTGTATATTCACATGCTTCTGTTACAAAATATTCTGAACTGCCGACTCTGATATTTCCACCGATAGCATCTATCATACCACCGACTGATATGGTAGGGTCTAAATCACCCTCTAATAATATGTATGACAGCATTGAGGTGGTTGTTGTTTTACCATGTGTGCCACTTACGGCAACAGAATATTGGTAGTTGGACATGATTTGACCAAGAAGCTGTGCTCTTGTCAGCATTGGTATATTTTTTTCATTTGCAGCGGCAAATTCTTCATTATCTTCATGTATTGCCGCAGTATAAATAACGAGGTCTATATCGTCTGTAATATTGCCTGCTCTCTGACCGATATTGATTAGGGCACCCATATCGGACAACTGATTCGTAATCTCAGAGGCTCTCATATCTGAACCTGTGACCTTAAATCCTTCTTTGATAAGAATCTCTGCAAGTCCGCTCATGCTGATACCGCCGATTCCTATAAAATGAACATTAATTGGCTTATTAAAATCAATCTTATACATTTGTAGTTCGCCTTCCTAATAAATTTTACCATGAAAACTAAGCTTATTTTGCTCAAAAAGGTTTCAGGTATATGTCATATACCTGATAACATATACAATCCTGTCTGTAGGCAGCAAGATGGGCTATACCAGCTGCCGTACTGCTTATTGCATAGTATAACATACAGACGATGAAAATGAAATACTATAAGGAAAAAGGGAAATCGACATATTTTTACTTAACTCAAAATTTGAGATATACCAAATTGATTTTTTATATAAATTCGATTTGATTAGAGCTCGTATTATTGTATTTGGATTTAAAGAATGGTAAAATTTATTAAAATCCGCAGTTTTATAGAAGATATATGTAATATGTTTATCATGTCATGAAGGGATTGTATCAAATAGTAACAAATCAGCCATCAACGGGCTGTTATGTGTACATTGATGGCTGAACAGTAACCAATAATAAATATTCATAAAAAGTGCATTATAATAGTAATATAATGATAGCAGTCTTACATAAGAAGGATGGAAAAAGATATGTTTGATAATTATTTTACTTATTGGGATGATTTGCCGGAGCATTCAGGGTTTGAATTGTTTAGCATAACACATATTACATGGCTTATCGTAATAGCAGCAGGTATATTATGTGGTATAAAATTTTATATGGAGAGCGGTATATTAAAAAGACGGAAAATACGTTTTATATTTGCAGGGATATTGATTGGCATGGAATTGTATAAGGATAGTGTGCTTACGATAACGGGAAATATGGATTTCCAGTATCTGCCTTTTCAACTTTGTGGACTTGCAGTTATAATAGAGATAGTCTATTTGATACATCCGGGAAAGTTTGTGGGTGAGCTTATGTGTATCGTTGCTCTGCCAGGGGCATTGGCTGCGCTCATCTTTCCTGATTGGACCCGATATCCTGTCGTGAATTTTATGTGTCTGCACAGCTTTATTATACATGGGATTCTTGCCATGGTTCCTCTTATGATTATGCTGTCGGGGGAGTATTTACCAAAATTTTCTAATATTTATAAGGTGCTGATATCATTTGCAGTTACTGTTCCGATTATATATGCAATCAATATTTGGCAGGATACCAATTTTATGTTCTTAAGATGGCCTTCAAGAAGTTCACCTTTTGAGCCGATATATGTAAGATATGGATATGGCACATATATGATAGTGTATGGTATGATAGTGTTAATGGTAATATTTGGGATGTACGGAATAGCAAAGGCTATGGAAAAGATAAGAGAGAATTTAAAATAGAATGATAGAACAGCTCGGATAAGACGATAGGGAGGTTATATTGTGTATAATCGGTTGAGTGAGGAATTACAGAAGAGAATAAAAGAGGACAGGGCAAATAATTGGAAGAATCCTTACAGCTTTTCTGACGGGGATATAATAAGAAGAGATATGAACAGGGACAAGGCCAATATCTGGCGTCCGGCATTTGTCAGAGACATAGAGAAAATTATGCATTTGCCGTTTTACAACAGATATGCGGACAAGACGCAGGTGTTTTCGTTGGTGAAAAATGATGATATATCGAGACGCTCTTATCATGTGCAGCTTGTGTCACGTATAGCAAGAAATATCGGCTCGGTGCTTGGATTGAATACGGATTTGATAGAAGCTATTTCCTTGGGACATGATATCGGGCATACACCGTTTGGACATGCGGGGGAGCGTATCCTAAATGATTTATATCATGGAGAGACCGGGAGATATTTCAATCACAATATACAGAGCGCAAGGGTATTGGACAAGATTGCAGACAGGAATATAAGTCTCCAGACCTTGGACGGAATTATTTGTCATAATGGAGAATTGGAATGTCAGGAATACAGACCCGTGAAAATGGAATCATTTGAAGCATATGACGAGAAAATGGAAAATTGCTATGTGAATAAAGAGGCTGTAGGCAGACTTGTTCCGGGCACCCTTGAAGCCTGTGTTATGCGGATATCCGATATAATAGCTTATCTGGGGAAGGACAGGCAGGATGCCATAAAGATCGGTATGCTTCAGGAGGATGCCGGATTTTCTGGAAGGAATATAGGAACTTCAAATGCAGAGATCATCAATAATCTGATAGTCAATATCATTGAAAACAGCTATGGCAGGGATTATATCAGGATGGAGGAGGCATATTTTGATGAACTGGTTTGTGCAAAAAGAGAGAATAGTCAATTTATTTATCGGGCTGATGAGGGTGGAAAGATAATTGATGAACAGGTTAAACCCATGACAGAGCTGATATATCACAAGCTGCTGAAGGATGTGAAGGCGCATAATGAAGCTTCTATTATATATAGACATCATATGAATTATGTAAAAGAAATGAACAGATATGATGATGCATCAGATAAATGGAAAGCGTATCTTCAGACGGAGCCAAACCAGCTGGTAGTAGATTATATGGCGAGTATGACAGATGATTATTTCGTGGATTTATATCATTATCTCTTCCCGAAGGGAACTTATAAGGTGGCGTACAGGGGATATTTTGATTAATAACAGTTGTTGGCTGCGTGTTGGAGATTATCATGATAAACGAGTTGTTCTGCAAAAAACGCTTCATATTAACCATAAAATATGATATACATAGAAGTAGAATGAAGTTTAAGATGCAATAAATATGGTAGATTAGATTTTGATAAATAGGAGGATATAGGATGGCAGAACCACAGGGAAAAGACATTAGAAATATAGTTGAGATGCTTGACAATTTTGCCCAGTCAGGTGAGGGGCGTATGAAGCTTAGAATGGCTGAAAATATGGAGGATGAGGCTACAAAAAAGGAATATCATCACGGCAGATGTGATGTAGGAAGCCCGTGGGCATGTAACAATTCTCTTGATGCCCTTGATAAAGAATATTAGATTAAGGAGAACAGGAATGTTTTACATACCGGATGGAACAAAAAAATGCGGATATTATGAGTGTAAGAAGTGCGGCATGCGATTCCTTGATTTGCAGACAGAGAATATGATAGTGTGTCCCGATTGTGAAGCGGAACGGGATCCTGAGATAGGACCTGATGAGGTGATGGCGGAGGAAGAAAAAACGGCACAGCTTATAGCTCTGATTGAGAATGAAGAAGAGGTAGAGAAAATGGATGCGCTTCTTAGCCTTGCCATTACAGGTGGGGATTATAACTGGATTTAGTCCTTTAAAGCTTTATATATCATATAGAAAGAATGGAGTGTATGCGACATGATTACAAATGATGCAACATTATTAAAGGTAAAGCATGAGGTATTGTACGAGGTAGCGAAGCTGGCATATGAAGGAAAGCTTGAGGAGGAACGGGATAATCTTCCTTATAAGATGGTTCCGGGACCGCAGCCGGCATTTAGATGTTGTATATATAGAGAACGAGAGGTCATCAGACAGAGAATAAGGCTTGCCGAGGGGAAGGCTCCGGGTGCGGAGGATGACGGAAATATCGTTCAGGTCATCAATTCGGCGTGTGAGGGCTGTCCAATCTCCCGTTATGTAGTAACCGATAACTGTCAGAAGTGTATGGGCAAAGCCTGTCAGCAGGCATGCCGTTTCGGTGCAATCAGTATGGGACGTGACAAATCATACATTGACCCTTCAAAATGTAAGGAGTGCGGACAATGTGCAAAGGCATGTCCATATAATGCCATAGCCGATTTGATGAGACCATGCATTAAGAGCTGTCCGGTGGGAGCCATATCCGTTGCCGAAAACGGTACGGGTATAGCAGTGATAGATGATAAGAAATGTATTTCGTGTGGCTCATGTATACATAAATGTCCTTTTGGAGCCATAGGCTCAAAGACATATATCGTCAATATCATTAAAGATATGCAGGCGGGTAAGAAGGTCGTTGCAATGTTTGCACCTGCAACCTTCGGACAGTTTGGACCGGATATAACGATGGCAAGCTGGAGAACTGCCATGAAGAAAATAGGATTTTATGATGCCGTAGATGTGGGCCTCGGTGGGGATATGACAGCGATGGCAGAAGCAAAGGAATGGCTAGAAGCAAAGAAGCAGGGTGTGAAGAAGACTACTTCCTGTTGCCCGTCATTTAAAAGGTTGATCGAGAGACATTTTCCGGAGCTTATTGACAGGATTTCAGATACGGTATCACCGATGTGCGCTGTTTCAAGATATATTAAGGATAAATATGAAGATGCGGTTACGGTATTTATAGGACCATGTATCGGAAAGAAGGCAGAGTCTGCGGCAGGAGATTCCAATACGGCAGATTATGCATTGACATATGGCGAGATACGTGCCATGCTCCGTGCAAAGGATGTAAAGCTTGAGCCTGAAGCAGAGGATAACGACCAGTCCTCCATATTCGGAAAGAAATTTGCAAATGCAGGAGGCGTTACGGCGGCAGTTATCGAGAGTATGAAGGAGCTTGGCTGTACGGACGAGGTAAGTGTATGTAAATGTGATGGTGTTGAAGCATGTAAAAAAATGCTTACGCTGATGAAATTTAACCGTTTTCAGGAAGATTTCATGGAAGGTATGGCTTGTGAGGGCGGCTGCGTAGGAGGTCCTTCACGGCATCGTGATCCACAGCTTGCCATGCGTGACAGGAAGACAGCTCTCGATCATTCAACGGATATCAATATCATTGATAATCTGAAGAAACAGGAAGCTGAAAAAATATTGATGTCAAGATAAGTTGACCGTATGCAGCAGACTATGTTTGCATTGTGACAAATGATAATAAAAAAGGTGTGCCCCGTTATGATATGAACGCTGTCGTTCAGGTAGTTACATTGTCATGAAACGGGGGACACCTTTTTATCGTCTGTGCAAAACAGATGGTTTGATAATTGATATGACAAGCTGCTGTTTTATCCTTTTGTAGTTGCCTTCCTTGTCCGCCATTTCAAGTCTTTCCAATAAATCCGGCTCATCCATTAAATGAATATTTAGACAATATGTAATGACCTCCAATTTGTAGTTTCGTGGATTTACCTGTATACTATAGATTGGAACAAATCAAAGGTAACAGGGATTACCGCATACAAATGGAGGTCATCAAATGAATTATAACACAGTTTACGTAGGAATGGATGTACACAAAGAAACTTTTTCACTCTGCTGCTACACAAATGAAAAGGAACAGGCCGAGTATCCCCAGAAGGTCGATGGACATTACAGTAAAATCCTCAATTATCTGGAAGCTATGCGTTTCCACTACGGAGACGATGTCATATTTATATGCGGTTACGAAGCTGGCTGCCTCGGATTCACGTTATACCACCAGCTCACAAGCCATAACGTGAAATGCATCATTCTTGCCCCGACTACCATGTCAAAACCGTCCGGTAAGAAAAAAGTGAAAACGGATAAGCGTGATGCCGCACTTATTGCCCGATGCCTGGCACATCATGATTACAGCCCGGTACATGTTCCTACCGATCAGGACGAGCAGGTTAAGGAATACATCCGGATGCGCCAGGATCACAAGCTAGCACTGAAAAAAGTGAAACAACAGATACTTGCATTCTGTCTCCGGCACAATTACCGGTATGATGGAACGAAAAGCCATTGGACACAGGCACACCTGAAATGGCTGCGGGCTTTAAAACCGGAAGGCATCTATCAGGAAATCCTGACAGAATACCTCTCTACCTACGATCAGCTGTCGGATAAGCTGGAGCGCCTCGACAAGCGCATTGAGGAGCTTGCATCGGACGAGGCTTATCAAGAGAATGTCCGACATATGTCCTGTTTCCTTGGCATAAAGACACAGACAGCCCTTTCCACCATTGTAGAGGTCGGGGATTTCAAACGCTTCTCCAGTGCCCAGCAATTCGCCTCCTATCTGGGCCTAACACCCGGAGAGGATTCCAGCGGCGGAGACCAGAACAGGCTTGGGATTACCAAAGCCGGGAATAGCCACCTCCGAACGTTGCTGGTCGAGGCGGCGCAGAGTTATAGCCGTGGGCAGGCAGGTCATAAATCGAAGCTTCTAAAGGAGCGGCAATATGGCAATCCCGCAGATATTATCGCTTATGCCGACAAGGCGAATGATCGTCTGAAGCGAAGATATTACCATTTGGTATTAGGCAAAGGGAAAAAAGCCAATGTTGCAAAAACAGCCATCGCCAGGGAACTGGCCTGTTTCATCTGGGGCATGATGACGGGAGATATCGCATAAGTACAA
>CAZATW010000008.1:0-54827 GCA_964488185.1 uncultured Coprococcus sp.
GTAAATTTGTTACTCGCCGCCTATAGAGGCGGGAGTCATCTCCCATCTGATATACTACTTTCCTAAGAAATCATTATATATTTTTTACAAGAATATCCTTTGCCAAATCTACCATTTCTATAATATAATCAGATGCCTCGGACGGATATAGCACAACCAAAGAGGCTAGCATAGGATAATCAGCTATCTCAATGGCTTTGATTTGTCCCGATTTAATATACTCATTATTTGTTACAGCCAAGAAAGATGCCGTTGTAATAATATCCTGATTCAGCACCACCAATTGAATGGATGCCTCTCGGCTTGGAGAACCAATAAAATGCGCTTTGTCAAACAAATTATAGATATCAGCAAAAGGAAGATGCGTAGAATGAAAAAAAGCTTGGTCTGTCGCTATCCTTTCAAACTGATTTAAATCTGATAAAGTCACATGTTCCATTTGTGCTAATGGGTGTTTACCATTAATAAGCACAAAGCTTTTTCCATCAATGATATGCATTAATTCCCAACCATTTTGTTTCGCTATAAGCCTTTTTGCTTCTAATACATTATGTTCTACAAATCCAAATAAAATTGTATACCGATTTTGAGATGTGATTGGCATATCAAATGCCAGCCCTAAATAACTGTTATCCGTCCTAATTTCAATTTCCGGATATTGCTGCTGGTAAGCAGATAATAGCAATGGAAATGCAAAATCAGAAACAGCACCAACACTCGAAAGAGTAACCCTTTTTATTATATTTGAAGCTTTTAACGTCTTCCATTTTTCCATTGTTACAAGAATTTGCTCTGTCTCTTTTCGTATCTTCTCACCCTCTGTAGTAAGCCTAATCCCTGTCATAGAGCGATGAAATAACGGGAATCCAAGCTCTTCCTCAATACTTTTCAACGCATAGCTTAAGCTTGGCTGACTGATGTATAACGCACTAGCAGCTTCGTTAATAGATTTATGTCTTGCCGTCTCAATAAAATATTCTAAATACTTTGTATTCAATAATTTGCTCTCCTTATCTCCTCAAATTTCCACTAATTATATTAGAATACTAGGTAAAACGCAACCACTTATAAAAAAAACTTTGAAGTGCTTACAAAAAATATATTCTTTACAAGGCGCAATAACGCAGTTAATATAATACTAACATTTTCCTAGAAAACCTATTAAATTAATATGAAATATGAAAGGAGATACCTATGAAAAAGAAATTTTTAAGTATCATATTAACAGGAGCCTTATTGATAACAGCAGGAAGCCTTACTGGATGTGGGAAGTCCAAAGACACCTCATCAGAAAACGACCATTTGAATCAGGCAGACAGTCTTACCATTGGGGTATTAAACACGCAGGTGCCTTCACTGGTGGATGAATATTATGCCTTTACTGCAAAAGAGGTTGGGGACGAGGTTTCCGTTACATATCAAAGCTTTACCGTAGGAAATGATGCCATTACAGCATTGGTAAATGGAGATCTTGATATTGTATTTGGTCTCGGTTCGCTTCCAATAGTATCAACAGCATCAAACGGCTTTGAATATGAAATTATTTCCTATTATGGTGTAATGGATTCCTGCTATATGATTGCCTCCGACGAGAGCGGAATTACAGATGTTTCTTCTTTAGCCGGACACACCGTCGGCGTTACATTTGGCACGGCTGCTCATATGTGGCTTTTAGAAGAATTAGAGAATGCAGGACTTACTTTAGATGACATTACGCTTGTCAATGTAGAAGCAGCATCCGCACAATCAGCTATTGCCTCCGGTGATTTAGATGCAGCTCTTCTCCTGTCTTTCCAGGCTGCCCCTTTAATTTCCTCTGGTGATGCGGTATTGGTTTCCAAACAGGATGAATCTCCTTCCTGGGTTATCGCAAATAAAGATTATGCCACTAACAATCCTGCAATTATCAGTTCATATCTGACCGCTTTAAATAAAACAGGTCAATATATTGATGAAAATAAAGAAACCGTCATTTCAGAAGTTGCAGCAGCAAACGATATTGACGAAGCACTTTTACAGGAAACAATTGACTCACTTGTATCCTACGATTTCTTTTCAGTTGGGGATGATTTTTCAGTTACCCAGTTGGAAGAAGCATATCAATTTTCGGTTGAACAGGAGCTTATAGATAGAGAATTTAACATTGGCGATTACATCAATGCAAGTTATGCAAAATAAAGATTAAAAGGAAAGAGGAAAAACATATGGAAAAAAAATACAAAATTATTGACACAAGACTTCGCCCACCATACAAATCACTTGTCGAAAATCCGCAATACACTGCAAAAGAAGCAACCGAAGGCTTCGCAAATTGCTTTCATTCTTATATGCCGGAATCTGGAAAGAATGAATCTATGGAGCAGCTTTTTGAGGATATGGAAAAATATAATATTGTTTCCGGTGTTATGACAATTGATTCCCCTAAGGCATATAAAATGTTTGAAGATGGGGCAGAATTAATAGACCTTTATCCGGAAAAATTTATTGGTATTTTAGGCTTGGATCCAACCGACATTGATACTTCCTTAAAGGATATTGAGAAATATATTGTGGAAGGCAATTATACCGGTGCTTCCATGAATCCAATGGTAACAGGGAAAAAAATATATGATGAAAGCCTTACTCCTATTTATGAAAGATTGCAAGAACTAAAAGCACCTTTACATTTACTTTTACAAACGGCTGTTCCAAATCCTGAAGATGTCAATGAACTGGCCAACCATTTTCCAAAACTGATTATTATGATTTACCACGGATTTTGGCCATCCTTCCGCTTATTGACCGGCATAATGCTGAGGCATCCTAATGTTCATGTTTCACCGGATGGATTTTTACAGTCCGGAATTCCTGGAAATATGGATTATGTGGATGCCGCAAACGGATTTTTCGATGACCAGATTTTATTTGGAAGCTGCTATCCTATTCATGCACATGAACATATTGTGGAATATTATAAAAACATCGGCTTCCGCGAAGAGGTTTTGGAAAAAGTATTTTATTATAATGCAGCACATGTTTATGGATTAGAAAACTATACACCACAAAAATGGAGAACACTGGAAAACCGGATGCCACTTGCCGATGTATTCAATGTATATCCGGATTTGTATAAAAAGTTATAAAACACAAATTCTAAGGTAGTGATATTGCAGGTCACTGCCTTTCGATTTTTATTTATGAAGGAGAAAAGAACAGTGAAAAAGAATACAGTATTATCCTGGATTGCAGGATTTATTATTCCACTCCTGCTATTAATTTTATGGGAAGTTTGTGCAACAAATGGACTTATAAAAATTGCCGTAACCTCATCTCCAAGCAAAATAGGAAATGCCCTCGTGCAATGGATAGAAAAGGGGATTTTGTTAGAAAATGTATTGATTAGTTTGCGAAGAGCATTACTGGGATTTATCCTGGGTTCTGTTGCAGGTATTATACTAGGTATTCTCCTCGGATTATTCCCAAGAGTAAATATTCTGATGAGAGTCCTTCTCGGTATCTTGCGTCCGGTCCCTTTGATTGCATGGATTCCGGTTCTGATTCTAATGGTGGGAATTGGAGAAAATACAAAAATAATTGCTATTTCCATCGGTTCTTTCTGGCCATTGTTTCTGAATACCTTTAACGGCATTTTAAACGTAGATCAAAAATATCTGGAGGTAGCCGCAGTCCTCAAAAAAGGACGTATGGAGCAAATCACATCCGTTATTCTTCCGGGAACGGTTCCGTTTATTTTTACAGGCTTAAAGCTGGCAAGCGGAAATGCCTTGATGGGCGTTATTATGGCTGAGATGTTTGCAGCATCCTCTGGCATTGGATATATGGTCAACTATGCAAGAGAATTGTCGCAGCCGGCAAAAATGTTTGCTGGAATCCTTGTCATCGCTTTACTTGGCTGGCTATTGAATCTTATTGTTGAAAATACTGAAAAGAAATTATCTAAATAGGGAGGAATCAAAATGGATATCAATGAAAGAAAGAATACAGAAGGTTCTGCCCTTACAATTCAACACTTAAATAAATCCTTTCAAATAGACGGAAAGGAACTAAAGGTACTAAATGACATTAATTTTGATGTAAAATCAGGGGAATTTATCAGCATCGTCGGTTTCAGCGGCTGTGGAAAAAGTACATTACTACGGCTGATTTGCGGACTGGAAACCGCTACATCAGGAGATATCCTGACAGATGGAAAAAAGGTTGACAAACCGGATTTGGACAGGGGAATGATTTTTCAAGAATCCCGCCTTTTTCCATGGTATAACGTAAACGACAATATTGCCTATGGATTAACAAAATCGAAAAGGAAAGAGCTTGGAAAAAAGGGAGTTGAGAAGGCAGTCGAACAAATGCTAAAACTTGTTCAACTAGAAGATTTCAAATCCGCTTATCCAAAACAACTATCAGGTGGAATGCAGCAGAGAGTCAGCATCGCCAGAGCTTTAATTTCTAATCCAAAGATTTTATTGTTAGATGAACCATTTGGCGCACTTGATGCAATTACCCGAATTGATATGCAAAATGAAACCCTGAATATCTGGGAAAAAGAAAAGACCACAATGATTCTGGTTACTCATGATATCGACGAGGCTATTTATCTGTCCGATCGTGTAATTATACTTTCCAATAATATGCAGGGCGTTAAAAAAATTGTAAATATTCATTTACCTCGTCCAAGAAAACGTACCAGCATAGATTTTATGGAAACCCGGAGAATCATTTATAAGGAATTTTTTGATGAAGATGTGGATATGATTGAGTATGTGATTTGAATGCCATACTTTATAATGACAGCGTTACAGTTTAACCCAATGGCAAAACCGTAACGCTGACTCTTCTAATAATCCATTTCAATCGGTATGCCTGTTACAGCATCAATAATCAACAGCTCCGTAGGATACATATTCATATCATAAGACAGCATGATATCCTCCAGCTCCGAGAAAATCCATACAGGTTTCAGTGCATATGTACCATTATCTTCCTCTACCATATAGTAGGACAACTCGGCGTAATTAAAAACAATATCACCGGAGACTTCTTTCCCTGTATAATATTCTTCTATATGCAAATCCACCGTATCAAGCAGCTCATCCCATGACATAAGCTGACATGCTTCTTCCTTCCCGTCGATTCGGCTGTAATTATCATGGCATACTGCCCGAATAATTCCATTATCATTGATACATACCTCATATGTCTGAACGGTTAAGCCTTCCTGATATTCTCCCTTTACCCTCAGGCTGTTTACCCAATCATAATATCCAATATATGGAATGACAGAATTAACTTCATTTGTAAATGTTATATAATATCCGTCATATAAGGTGCGGCTCTCCGCCTCGCCCCATAATAAATCATAGCATTCCCATTCGGCAACCGCCGCTTCAACGGATATGATATCTGTAATTCCCAAATTATCCAGGAAATTCATGGCTTCGGAGACAGCCTCCTCTCTACTCATGGTTGCTACATTCAAATCACCCGTTTGAATCAAATCCTGTTCAATTGCATCGCCATATCCCGTAAAACTAACAGCATAGGTTTCGTCTGCCACAGATACCATATCTACCGTAAACTCTTCCGGATAACGCTTAAGCTCAAATCCGCCCCCTTCTATATTAAAATCAAGCAGATAGCTTTTACCATCTATAAAGCCTATATAATCATCCCCCTCGTAGTCTTCTGCCGGCTCTAATTCCTTTGCAGACGAATATTGCTTTATCGTATCCGTTAAAAACGATTCATAGATAGCTTCTGCTGTGTCGTCACCTTTTTCCCTTGCTTTTTCTATACATAAATGATAGTAGTCCCTAAGTTCAGCGAGCATTTGAGAGGGCATGTGTTTTCCGTTATAAGTATATATTCCATCCGATTCGTCAAATATGCCTTCTGCAATCTGCTTTCTGTACTTATTGTCTCTATTTATTTTTTCATAGTAGACGGTTGACATGCTATCCACATCGGGTATGACAATATTTTGGGTGTCCATGCTTATCCTAAATGAAGCTGCTTCGCTCACGTTAAACTGATATGCACAGCTATCCGGTACGGACAATCTGCTTTTAATTATGCTGTCATTATCAGCTTTTTCTACATCATATGACAGTTCACTCTTTTTACATCCAGATAGCAGCAGAAAGGGTATTGTTAAAAGAATAAGCCCCCTTTTATATTTTCCTTTTATATGTTTTCCTTTTATCATATCAGCTTCCCATCCTCAATATGTAAAACCCTGTCACTCATATTTGCTATCCTTTCATCATGTGTAATTACAACTAATGTTTTACCCATTTTATTTACATTGCCAAGTGTTTCCATTATTTCTAATCCTGTCTTTTTATCCAGTGCCCCCGTAGGTTCATCTGCCAATATCATATTTTTATCCGATGCCAGCGCTCTGGCAATAGCACACCTTTGCTGCTGACCACCTGATATATTTGCCGGAAGCTTCTTTGCCAAATCTGCAATTCCCATAGCTTCAAGATTTTTCATAACAATTTCTTTTCGACACTTTTTCGATAATCCCATTGCAATAAGTGGTATCTCCACATTTTCAAAAACCGTATAATGCTTCATAAGTGCAAATTGCTGAAATATAAAGCTTACATTTTGCTTTCTGAAATTATGAAGTTCATTTCCCTTTAGGCTATGTACTGCTATATCGTTATAAAAATATTCCCCCGTTGTCAGATTATCCATACCCCCTAAGATATTTAACAGGGTACTCTTCCCCGAACCGGAAGTTCCCATAATTGATATGTATTCTCCGTCTTTTATATCAAGAGAAATACCATTTAAAGCAGGCGTTTTTACTCCACCTGTATCATATATTTTTGTAATGTCTTTTAATTGAATCATATCTTATCTCCTATAAGCTCCGATGCCGAATTCTTCTTTATTAGTATAATCGGAAATATCGAAGAAACTGCCGTAATAATAAGTCCTGCCAGAATAATGGCAGATAGTACATCCTGATATATTATTTTATTTAAAATTCTTTGTGATTCATATATGGTTTCAAAGAATTTCTTTGCAATAATTGCCAGAATAGGAATTACCAGCATAATAGAAATAATCATTTTAAAGAGACTTTCCATGATTATAATAAACATCATATCCGTTTCATTAAAGCCATTTGCATATAGTATTCCATATTCGTATTTGCGTGTAAGAATATTCATACTCTGATAACAGGTAAGCGTTACACAGGAAGATATTGCAACGATTATAAATAAATCAAGCAGATATTTCCTAATAGATTTTGTCGATGCATCTGCCGCATCAACAACAGAAGCTATATTAGAGATACGAATATCCACTTTTTCCCTCTCAGCAAGCAGCCTCAGCCTGTACTTTACATCACTAAAATTATAACCATCCTTAACCCCGAAATACACGTTCCAATAATCCGGTTCATATTCGGTAACGGCAACTATTCCGTAATCCAAAGATGTTGTCGTATGCAGCGAGAATTTATCAATCTCTACCAAGGAATCAATCGGCATGCTCTGGTTTCTCTTAATATATCCTGCAACCATATACTTTTCTTCTTTTGTAGATAGGACATCCCCTATATGAAGCATATTTTTATATTGATAGCCTACATATAACGGAGTATAACCTTTTTCATAGATTTCCTCCGCTTCTTCATATCCATTTTTAAGACGAATATCAAATAACCCAAAAACATTTTGATTAATTGCTATTATCTCAGTATATGTATTGGCATTACTAAACTCATTATATGTGCGTTTATTCATTGACTGCTTAGAGCTTATTTCATCCCAATCATCTCCTGACATCGCATATGTACTAAAAGAGCCGGCTATTGATATATAATCCTGCGAACGAAGTGCATCTATAAAATTAAGATTTTCTTCATAATCCTCAACATCCATATAGATATAACCCACATTTGAAATATCCTCAGAAAATGCAGCCTGCGTGTCTTTATGAAAATTACCTGTAGTATGATTAATTAAAACTACGATTGCAAATACAAGAAATGTAATAAAATTCATTACAATTCCTGCTTTCATCTGTGAACTGTGAAGAAGCATATTATCTACAGTAAACTTAACTCTATATCGAAATTTCATTCTAACCTGCCCTCCTGTATTTGCTGTTACGACCTTACAGCCTGTGCCGGTTTTAGCTTATTTACAAATAAATAAACAGACATTATACAGACAGATACTGTTATCATAAATCCCAGTAATAAAACGAGTATAAGCCATTCCAACATGTGCTCCGATGTCCGCCAGCCGCCTGTAACATTGATATATATGATGGAAATCACAGCAGCGAGGATTAATCCGATGCCTGCCATTATTGACAATTCCTGCAATACCAACGATAATATCCGTTTATTGCTAAGTCCATATATACGCATTATCAGGAAATCCTTTTGACGTCTTGCCGCCCATACTTTTGATAACATAACACAATTTACAATTCCAAAAAGCACCATTACACATACCATCATGGATTTAATATTATACAGATAATCCCATATATTCCGTGACATTTTGTTTTCTAATTTTTCCATAGAGTGTTGCAAGGTAAGTCCCGGCTCTCCAAGATACAGACTACTGCTTGTTTTTATTTCACCTTCAAATGCTTCCTTTGCTATAGGTTCACGTGAATTCCCCATAATAATTACTATTTCATCATTATTCATATATTCAGCAAGTCTCTCATAAAAAACATCAGATGTCTCAAAAAGCTTTTTCCCGCCAAATACAACCAGAGAATCATCATCCTCCGATGCATTATAATTTTTAAAAACACCTGAAACTTCTACATACATATCGCCAATCCATATACAACATTTATCATTTATCATTACAGTTTCAGAAATAAGGCTCTCACCGAGAACGACAAATACACCGCTACTATCCCCTATCGCAGGATAATGTCCCTCTGCCAAATCCCTATACCAGATATCCTTATAGGAAAATACTACGTCAAGCTTATCATAAACTCCACAGTCTTCACCGACATCCAAATAAATATCTTTAATATATGCCGTATTGTTTTGATTAGAAAGAATTTCTACCATGTCTGCAGTATCCTTTTGACACAGTTCCAGACATTTAGCCTGCTTTTCTATATCAATTTCTGCATAGCCCTGTTCCTCTAATAGCTCATTATCCATATAGTTCGCATTATATGAATTCTCTGAATGAATATAATAATTCTCTGAATATTTATATGCTACTACCTGATTTTTATATTTCCATAACCAGTTAGATAGCGATGCATACCCTGAACATAACAGTATAAAAATGAATGTAAAGCCTATTACAAATAAAACAAATATTTCTTTATCCCTAATACGCATAAACAATCTCCCATAATAAACACAGTCTGCCCGCAGTTACAATCAATACATTTTCTTTTAAGATTCCTTCTTTTCTGCTGCGTGTGGTCAGGAATATATAAATCTGCTATATTTATCATAACGAAAACATGTCGCTTCTTTGTGTCCTTAAAAAAGCTGGTTATGCTACCGCATGACATGCCGACATGCCATACCTTCTTTACCGTATCGCATCCTTCATGCTCTTTACATATTCCCTAACATACGGAACACAGTCCTTGCCATATTTTGCGCAGATTTTTATAATGGCGGAACCGACGATTACCCCATCCGATTTTTCTGCCATAGCCTTAGCCTGTTCAGGCGTGGATATACCAAAGCCTACAGCACATGGAATGTCCTTGACATCCTTAACCAGCTTCACCATCGCACCAATATCCGTAGTTATCTCCGTCCTTGTACCCGTAACGCCAAGAGAAGATACACAGTATACAAAACCATTTGCCTCTTTTGCTATCATGCTGATTCTGTCATGAGAAGTTGGCGCAATCAGCGATACAAGGTCAAGACCATACTTTTTGCAAATTCCGTCAAATTCCTCTTTCTCTTCAAATGGTATGTCCGGAAGAATCAGACCGTCAATTCCTATCTCCTTACAAATACTGATGAATTTCTCTGAACCATAAGAAAATACCACATTGGCATATGTCATAAATACCATTGGTATCGTTACCTTCTTACGAAGCCTTCTAACCAAATCAAATACCTTTTCTGTTGTCACACCACCTGACAGAGCTCTGATATTGGCCTCCTGAATAACAGGGCCTTCGGCTGTCGGGTCTGAAAATGGAATCCCCAGCTCTATCAGGTCTGCTCCTGCCTCAACCATGGCATACACGATTTCTTCCGTAACTTCAAGTGACGGGTCTCCACATGTTATAAAAGGAATAAATGCTTTTCCGTTTTCAAATGCTTTTGATATGTTACTCATGTAAATCCTCCCCTCTGTATCTTGCGATAGCAGCTACGTCCTTATCACCACGGCCTGAAATGTTTATTACAAGTATCTTATCCTTGTCCATAGTTGGAGCGAGCTTCATGGCATGGGCAACTGCATGGGCACTTTCAATAGCCGGAATAATTCCCTCTATTCTGGACAAATATTCAAATGCATCAACAGCCTCATCATCTGTGATTGCCACATATTCCGCACGACCGATATCATGGAGATATGCGTGCTCCGGTCCGATACCCGGATAGTCAAGACCTGCTGATATCGAATAAACAGGGGCAATTTGACCAAATTTATCCTGACAGAAATAGGACTTCATACCATGAAAGATTCCGACTCTTCCCGTATTCAGTGTTGCTGCTGTTTCAAATGTATCAATTCCTCTTCCTGCTGCCTCACATCCGATAAGTCTTACACTCTCATCCTGAATAAAATTGTAAAATGCACCCATAGCATTTGAGCCGCCGCCCACACAAGCCATAACCACATCAGGAAGTCTGCCCTCCTTCTCCATAACCTGTGCCTTGATTTCCTTACTGATTACAGACTGAAAATCTCTTACCATCTCCGGAAACGGATATGGTCCCATAACTGAACCTATTACATAATGGGTATCATCTATACGATTTGTCCACTCTCTGAAGGTCTCCGATACGGCATCCTTCAATGTTGCAGTTCCCGATTCAACAGGATGTACCTTTGCGCCAAGAAGTCTCATTCTATATACATTCAGTGCCTGACGTATCGTGTCCTCTTTTCCCATATAGATTTCACATTCCATTCCCATCATGGCTGCCACCGTTGCTGTTGCAACACCATGCTGACCTGCTCCTGTTTCGGCTATCACTCTTGTCTTGCCCATTCGTTTCGCAAGAAGCATCTGCCCTATAACATTATTGATCTTATGAGAGCCTGTATGATTCAAATCCTCTCTCTTGAGGTATATCTTAGCTCCACCCAAGTCCCTTGTCATTCTCTCTGCGTAATAAAGTCTGCTCGGTCTTCCTGCATATTCATTATACATTTTTGTCAGCTCCCTGTTAAACTCAGGGTCATCCTTATATCTCTTATAAGCTTCTTCAAGTTCCAGCATTGCATTCATCAGTGTTTCAGGAATATACTGTCCACCATGAATACCAAATCGTCCCTTTGACATTCTTTTATCCTCCTTAACTCGTTGTAGTCTGCTTCAACATGCAATTATCAATTCCCTGTGCCATATCATACGACAACTGTTTATTCCCCTCTTAAATGGTTCAGCATTGCCTTTTTATCAGGACTTTTCATAAAGGTTTCGCCTATCAAAACGGCATCTGTTCCGTTACCTTTAAGACGTGCTATATCCTCCGCAGTCTTGATACCACTTTCAGAAACGTACACCATCTTTGTAGTAACAGGCTGTCCGCTCACCTTGTCAAATGCCTGATTTCCCGTAGTCCCGTCTACGGAATATGTCGTATCGGGTATCAGTTTACGAAGTCTTACGCTGTTCATGATATCTACCGTAAAATCTTTCAGGTTTCGATTATTTACCCCTATTACTCTTGCACCTGCAGCGATTGCCATTTTTATTTCCGTTTCGTCATGTGCTTCAACAAGTGCTGAAAGTCCCAGTTCATTACAGATGCTTATGCATGCCTTCATAAAGTCCACATCAAGCAATGCACAAATCAGCAGGACTGCATTTGCACCGATAACCTTTGCCTGATATATCTGATAAATATCAACGGTAAAATCCTTACGCAGTATCGGTATATTTACAGCCTGTCTTATTTCCTGCAAATATCTGTCTGAGCCTTGAAAATATTTTTGTTCTGTCAGTACTGACAAACAATCCGCACCTGCCGCCTCGTATTCCTTTGCAATATCTACATATGGAAACTCCTCTGCTATAACACCCTTTGAAGGTGATGCCTTTTTTACTTCGCATATAAAAGAGATTCCATCCCTTTTCAAGGTTTCCTCAAATATAAAATCAGGCAATTTCCCTTTTGTACTATATGCTTTCTGTTTCATCTCCTCAAGGGAAATCTGCTTTTTTTCCTCCTCTATCTGGATTCTCTTGTCAGCGGCTATTCTTTCCAATATATCTGCTGCCATATTTCATTTCCTTCCTAATCTTAGCGATTTGTCAGTTCAACAAATTTATGAAGTACCTCCATTGCCTTACCGCTGTCTATCATCCCCTCTGCAACCGCAACCGCATCCTTCATTGATTCAGCCTTTCCTGCTATATAAAGACAAGCCGCTGCATTCAGAACTACAGCATTTCTCTTTGCGCCCTTTTCCTTGCCGCTTAAAATAGCCTTTGTAATAGCTGCATTTTCCGCAGCATCTCCACCTACTAAATCCTCTTTACTGCACTTCTCAAATCCGAAATTCTCCGGCTCTATAACATATTTCTTAAACTGGCCATTATTAATCTCACATACTGTCGTTGGTGCGCTCATGGAAATTTCATCAAGACAATCCTGTCCGTATACTACCATTCCCTTCTTTACACCAAGACCTGCCAGAACGGGTGCCATCTGGTCTACCAATTCTTCCTTATATACGCCAAGTATCTGCATCTCAGCACATGCAGGATTTGTAAGAGGTCCAAGAATGTTAAATACTGTCGGAATACCAAGTGCCTTACGAACAGGCGCCACATATTTCATAGCCTTGTGGTAAACCTGTGCAAACATAAAGCTCATATTGCATTCTTTTAACACCTCACCCATCTTCTCAGGCGAAATCGTAATATTTACCCCAAGCGCCTCAAGTACATCAGCCGCACCACTTTTACTTGATACGCCTCTGTTTCCATGCTTTGCAATAGGAATTCCTGCTGCTGCTGCCACCATAGCACTTGTTGTGGAGATATTAAAGGAATTTGCGCAATCACCACCTGTACCTACTATTTCAAGTACCTTCGCACTGTCACAAGGAAGCTTCTCCGCATGACTTCTCATACCATTTGCACTTGCCGTTATTTCATCGGTTGTTTCACCCTTCATGTGAAGTGCCGTCAAATATCCTGCAATTACTATTTCAGAAACCTCTCCACTAAAAATCTCGTCCATACATGCATACGCTTCATCATATGTAAGATTCTCTCCATTTACAATTTTCTTTAATGCATCCGTAATCATATGTTTTTCTCCTTTTCCTAATAGATATATTTATAGTTATCGCACCTAACCGTCGGTTAGCTCAGTTTAAAAAATTTTTTAGTATGATATTTCCATCAGGAGTAAGAATAGACTCCGGATGAAACTGTACTCCATAGATTTCATAATCCTTATGCTTTACTGCCATTATTTCCCCATCCTCTGTTCGGGCCGCCACATCAAGACATTCGGGAAAATTTTCATTTGATGCCGCAAGAGAATGATACCTCGCTACTTCTATTTTTCCCTGTAAGCCTTTAAAGAGTTTACAATGAACATCTATATTTGCCACCGACATCTTGCCGTGCATAAGCTGTTCTGCATATGTTATTTTCGCCCCAAATACCTCACAGATAGCCTGATGTCCCAGACACACACCAAGGATAGGTATCTTTCCTGCGAAATATCTGATTGCATCCTCGCATATTCCGGCATCCGATGGTCTGCCCGGTCCAGGCGATATGATGATATGGTCGGGATTCATCGCCTCTATCTCTTCACAAGTATACGCATCATTTCTGATGACCTTTATATTGGGATTAATCATCCCTACAAGCTGAAAGAGATTGTATGAGAAGCTGTCATAATTATCTATTAATATCGTCATTCGTTTTCATCTCCTTTTTTGTTACTGTTCATCTGCCTGTAAGCTGTTTTTATTTTACAGCTCCTGACTTGCTACAAGTGCGGTTGTTACTGCCTTTGCCTTGTTGATACACTCATTAAATTCATTTTCAGGAACGCTGTCTGCAACAATTCCTGCACCGGATCTTACAAATACCTTATTGCCCTTCTTATACGCAATACGAATGGCAATACAGGTATCCAGATTTCCAGTAAAATCAAGATATCCTATGGCGCCGCCATAGATTCCTCTCTTATTATTTTCAAGCTCATTTATGATTTCACAAGCTCTTATCTTCGGTGCTCCTGATAATGTTCCCGCAGGAAGAACCGCATCTACTGCTGACAGCTCATCATATTTGTCATCTATCTCACCACGAACGGTCGAGCCTATATGCATTACATGTGAATATCTCAGTATATCCATATAATGCTCCACCTCAACTGTGCCAAATCTGCTTATCCTGCCCAGATCATTTCTCCCCAGGTCAACCAGCATATTGTGCTCGGCAAGCTCCTTTTCATCAACAAGCAAACTTGCTTCAAACTCCCTATCCTCTTCCTTGGTCTTGCCGCGCGGTCTTGTACCCGCAAGTGGGAAGGTGTGAAGTATGCCATTTTCCAGCTTCACAAGCGTTTCTGGCGAAGCACCTGCCACTTCTATTGTATCTCCGCTGAAGTAGAACATATAAGGAGACGGGTTTGTACTCCGAAGTACCCTGTATGTATGAAACAATGAGCCTTCCATCTCTGCCTCAAGCCTGTTTGAAAGAACCACCTGAAATATATCACCTTCATATATATACTTCTTTGCCTTCTCAACCATGCCGCAATACTGCTCCTTATCAAACAGCGGTTTAAATTCCGTCTTAAGCTCTGTCTTCGGAATATCTGCTGCAGCACCCTCAAGTATAAGCTGTTTCATTTCCTCTATATCAGCCAAGGCCTTCTTATATCCAGCTTCTATTTCCGATGCTTCTGCGTTTGCCACAAGAATTATCTTTGATTTAAAATTGTCAAATGCTATTACCTTGTCAAACAGCATCAAATCCAAATCCTGAAAATTCTCGTCATCCTCTGCATCAAGCACCAGCTTCTTTTCGCTGTACTTTATATAATCATAAGAAAAATAACCTACAAAGCCACCGGTAAATGATGGGAGTCCCTCAATTCTGGGACTCTTATATCCCTTCAGAATATCTCTTAAAAATACCTCAGGATGAATATCATCTGCCTCTTTGATTACATTTCCGTTTACATCCTTAAGTGCGACATGCCCATTCATGCATGTTACATCAATTTTGGGATTATAACCAAGAAATGTATATCTTCCCCACATCTCCTGATTTTCTACACTTTCCAATATGTAACAATGTTCATTTGCTGCTTTAAGTTTTTTTAATAGGTTTATAGGTGTGATAATGTCCGATAACATCTCATAGCATATCGGAACCATCTTATAACCTGCTGCGGCATAGCCCTTTGCCTCTTCCAATGTCGGTTTAAACATTCTGTCGTCTCCTTCCTGATATATAAATTTCTTCTATGTATGTAGCTAATAATTTCGTATATACGTGAAAAAGCACCTGCGGGATTTCATTTCTATTTCATCTGGAAATAAAAAAATCTTATCCTAAACTATAATTAGGACAAGATATCAACTCCTGCGGTGCCACCTAAAATTCATCATTACTGATGCACTCACACATATACATTCATATATGTACCTTCTGTAACGGTAGGTCTCCGTCTCCCCTACTTGTCATCCGCCTTTCGGTTCGCCCTCACAAGTCCATTCACTGATAATCCCATCACTGCAATCCCACCACCTGCAGCTCTCTGTGCATGTTCTTTACCAACTACTACTCTTGTTCATCGGTTTTTCAATATGAGTAAATAATGAACTCTTTTTACAAATTTGTCAAGTAGTATTTTTCTCCTTTTGCAACCGGTACGAAGCTTCCACCGCAGATACTGATTAAAATATTTCGTAAGCTTTATTTCTTAGCTGAATAAAAAATCTTGCAAATTAGCAATACTGATATCATTGACACAATTCTTTCATGCTCTTATAATTAGCATGAAATTTGTAAAAAAATGGAGGTAACTGTTCAAAATAAGCAAATTTGAACAGAATTGATAATGGTTTTTTCAAGCTTGACCTTTTTGTTTTTGTTTTTACCTATTGTAATAATACTTTATTATATCATTCCCAAGCGCCTTAAGAATCTGGTTATCCTTATAAGCGGACTTTTCTTTTATGCCTGGGGCGAGCCAATCTATGTGTTTATTATGATTGCCTCAACCCTGATTGACTATTTTGCAGGACTTGTCATATACAAATTTGGCCATAAGCCTGCCATGAGAAAAGCAGCACTTATTGTTTCTGTCATCATGAATCTGTCATTACTGGGGTTCTTCAAATACAGCAACTTTATTATAGAAAATATTAATAATATATTTAACACCCACTACGGTGCCCCTACAAGCCTGCTGCCTATAGGTATCAGCTTTTTCACGTTCCAGTCCATGTCCTACACCATTGATTTGTATCGTGGAAATATAAATGTACAGAAAAATCCAATTACATTTGCAGCATTTGTTACCTTATTCCCACAAATCGTTGCAGGTCCTATCGTCCGTTATGAGGATATAGCAGACGAACTGGAGGACAGAAAAATAGACATTGACACGATTTGGGACGGTATTCTTCAGTTCGTGGCAGGTCTTGGAAAAAAGGTTCTCATTGCAAATAACATCGGTACACTCTGGGATACCGTAAAGGCTATGGACCTAAATACCGTTCCTGTCGCTACTGCGTGGCTTGGAATTGCTGCATATACCTTGCAGATTTATTTTGATTTCTCAGGCTATTCCGATATGGCTGTAGGAATGGGTAAAATTCTCGGATTCCATTTTCCAAAGAATTTCGACTATCCATACGAAGCCAAAAGTATTACCGAGTTCTGGCGCAGATGGCATATGACTTTGTCGAGCTGGTTTAAAAGCTATGTCTACTTCCCACTTGGCGGCAGCAGAAAAGGCTTTGCCCGAATGATATTCAATACCGCCATTGTCTGGTTTCTTACCGGTGTATGGCACGGCGCAAGCTGGAACTTTATTATTTGGGGCTGTATGTACGGTGTCATTATTATTATAGAAAAGATTGTTACCACTACTTTAAAAAACAAGAGCAGGGAAAATATACTAAACAAAATCCCAAGCTTTGTTAAGCACATCTATGCAATGGTGCTTGTTTCTCTCGGATGGGTGTTGTTCGATACAGACAATCTATCCATGGCATTTTCCTACATACGGAGAATGTTTAGCTTCGGAAGTACATTGGCAGATAGCCACACAACATATCTGCTGTTAAACTTCGGAATCTTATTTATGATAGCCATTATCGGATGTACAAGTTTTTTAAAAAGACTTACAGAAAAGCTCGCCAAAAGACAACCTTCATGTACAAATGTTTTATCCATCTGCTACATGATCGTAGTATTCCTATTGTCGACCGCTTATCTTGTAGATGCCAGCTATAATCCATTCCTGTACTTTAACTTCTAAGGTATCGGTGCTTCATTGACAAACAAATCGTAAAACAATAACTGCACAAGAAGTTACGGATAATATGCTAGCGGTCAGATTGTTGCTGACATGATTTGAAACTATTAACAAATATTGAAACTGGAGAACCCTATGTACAAGAAGATTGGAATCACATTATTTATGCTTTTGCTTATTGCCTTTCCGGTATTGACATTGATATTGATGCCGAAGGAGAAAAAACCGTTTTCAGAAAATGAAAATAAATATTTGAAGGAATTTCCCGAGATAAGTATCCATTCCATTAAGGAAGAAAAATTTATGAACGACTTTGACGTCTGGTTTTCAGACAGATTTTTCGGACGTGAAACATTTATCTCGGCAAAAAACAAATCAGAGCGTGTCCTTGGCAAAACCGAAACCGATACCGTATATACGAAAAACGACAGGATGATACAAATCCTTTCCGAATATGAGGATATCGGTGCTTCCTATAGCAAAGAGACGATTGATGCCAATATCGGTGTCATAAATGATTTTGCAACGGCACACCCTGATGCTTCCGTATACTTCATGCTGTGTCCTACTTCGGCAGGAATTTATGATAACCTGATTTCATCAACAGTTAAAAACGTATCGGTAAACCAAAAAGACATGATACAGTCATGCTATAAAAAGCTGGAGGGCGTTACAGGTATTGATATTGCAGGTGCTTTATCTGATACTAAGGATGAATATATCTATTACAGAACGGACCATCACTGGACATCAAAAGGTGCCTATGTGGCATATGAGGAAGCAGGTAAAGAGCTTAATTATACCCCTTATCCTATCAATGCCTATATAGTGGAAACAGGCAGCGACAGCTTTCAGGGTACATTATTTTCAAAGACCCTCGACCAGTCTGTAACGAAAGACGAGATAGATATGTACTCCTTAAAAGATAAGGATATTAAAGTAACGGTGACGGCTTCAAACGGTGTGAAAACGACGGAGTATGACTCCATATTTTTCACTGAGTACCTTGCGGTTAAGGATAAATACAGCACCTACATGGGACAAAACTGCGCCGTCATTGATATAGAGACAAACGCAGGAACAGGTAAATCCTTACTGCTTATCAAGGACAGCTACGCCAATTCCATGATTCAGTTTTTAATCGGAAATTACGACAGAATTACGATGCTGGATATGAGATATGTAAACCAATACTACGGTAATCTGGTAAATGTAGAGGAATATAAGCAGGTACTATTTCTGTATAACTGCATTACATTTGCAGATGATGGGGATTTGATAAAAATGAGTATTTTCAGGCCAACCGAATAAATACCGTAGGTGCATGAAAATAAAAAACGAATACAAGAACGGGGGATGGGAAAATGGATACACTTATTTTAATATGCAGTATTCCTTTAGGTATTATATTTTGCAGCTTGCTTTTAAGTTTGTTTACATACCTTGGAGGCAAACTGTACGGATTGCGTTTTTACAGCTTTGAATTTTTAATATATAAATTTATTAAAACAAGCGAAAAAGACAGCAAGCCTGTATTGTATCGTACGCGGTTTAAAGCCTTACCCCTTGTTAAAATGACAAAAGAAAACCTGACAACGGAAGAAGACCATGCTTCAGCAAGGCTTAGTATGCTCTTTATGTTTACTACACATATTCTTATTGGATTACTGCTTTTTTCTACAGGAATATTTGACTATTCTTATTCCGGTCAATTTTTGAAATCTCTCATAAGTAAAACCTATGTCTTTTCAGTTTTTGAAACCTTTATACTGATATTAGTATCCTTTGCCACATTTGCCAAAAAGGACGAGCTTGAATACATTTTCAGAAATAAGGCCGCCGAAGCAACGGAAAAAGGCAAATTGACTGCCGTTGAACTTCCGGATTACGTTTTTAAATACCGTGACTCTTCAAATGTTATAAAAAGTAATTATCAGCATATCCGTTTTATAAAGGCACAGTTAATAGGTGATATGAATACAATGGCAAATATAGCACATTGGTTTACCTGCGAAAACAACAGAATTTTCCAAGATTCTACCCACAGCTATCTTGCCTTTTATTATACATACTTCCTTCAAGGCAATCCCGAATCGGCAAAGCTGGCTACATATCATTTTAATAAGGTTAAATATATTCTTTCAAAATGCTCTGACAGTAACGACATCAGAATCTATGCATATTACAAATACTACATAGAGCATGACCCTGCCGGTGCAAAACAGCTTGCAGTCAAAGGAATTTCCCTGCTTCCACAATTTAAAGATATAGAAGAACTGCGGCAGGCAGAAGAAAAATGGCTGTACCATCTGCTTGATGTTATCGACGGAATGGCAGTCTAAAGTGTCATTTGTCAGATTTATTCAAATTGTTTTCTGCTCCCCACTTGATAATCTCGTAGCAGACCGGCAATAAGCTCCTTCCTTTATCTGTTGGTGTGTATTCCACACGAGGTGGTATTTCGTTATACTGCGTACGGGAAATCAAGCCCCATGCTTCCAAATTGCGAAGTGCAGCCGTCAACACACTATTTGTAATTTTAGGAAGTCTTTTCTTATATTCTCCAAAACGTAAAACATCTGCCCTGCATACCTCCATCATGATTTGCAGCTCCCATTTTCCATGAAGCAATGGAATCATGTTATCCACACAGTCTTTCTTTTCAGGAATATTTAAAATATCATTTATTTCTTTTAACATTTCATCTGATGTCATTATGCTTACTCCTCCTAATTAATAGTAGCTTTTTGCATACTAGGTAGGTTCAAACTGCGTACTTGATAGTTTTTAGCTACCATGTTAGATTATAGGCATAATTTTATATGTCGTCAAGGAGGAACATACTGTGAATGAAACAGAACTTCAAACGCTTTCTAAGCAGGAAGAATCATTTACTCAATATTCCGTGCCAAGGGTATTGGCAAAATTTATAATTCCGGCAGCGTTCAGTCAATTAACATTTCTTATCTTGAATCTGGCTGACGCTTTTTTTGTGGGCCGAACCGGAGATACATTTCAAATATCTGCTATGACGATTACCTTTCCGGTAGTCATGTCGGCTTCATGTATTGTTACTATCTTTGGTGTGGGTGCCAATGCAAATATGGCGACAGAGCTGGGAAAAGGGAACCGAAAAACGGCTTTTATACTTAATTTGTATCATCGGCTTTGGATTTGTGGAGTTATTCAATGCTGCTTTCCAATCCATTGACAAATGGAAAATATCCATGGCAAATACGATTCTAAATAAGGGACTGCTGCTTACGCCGACTATGATTACGCTGGCGCATTTCAACGGAATCAATGGTATTGTAATAAGCCGGTTTGTTCGTAATGAACAAAGAAAAAAGAGAATGACTGAATAAAAAACAATTCTTAAGAAAGGAAGTATAATCATGATAAAAGAACTATCAAAAAGTGTCAGAGAGTATAAAAAGACTGCCATTAAAACGCCAATACTTGTGTCTTTAGAGGTCGTAATGGAATGTATTATTCCTTTTATCATTGCTAATTTAGTTAATCAGATGAACGCAGGATGTGAGCTTGAGGTAGTTATCAAATATGGCGTAATTCTGGTTATTATGGCTGTTTTATCTTTAATGTTTGGCGCATTTGCCGGCTCTACCTGTGCTACCGCCTCCTGCGGATTGGCAAAAAACCTTCGGGAAGACATGTTCCATAGTATTCAGCAATATTCGTTTGAAAATATTGATAAATTTCTGACTTCATCACTGGTTACCCGTTTGACAACAGATGTAACGAACGTACAAAACGCCTACATGATGATTATCCGAAATGCCATCCGCGCACCGTTAATGGTCATTTTTGCATTTATTATGGCTATTGTAATGGGTGGAAAATTAGCATGGATTTTTCTGTTTGTTGTGCCGATTCTAATCGTGGGATTGGTATTGATTGTATATAAAACCATGCCGCTTTTTAAAAAGGTATTTAAAAAATATGATAATCTGAATAGCTCCGTACAGGAAAATATTAAAGGCATGCGCGTCGTTAAATCCTTTGTTCGAGAGGACTATGAACAGAAAAAATTTGATATTTCCGCTGAAGATGTTTGCGCAGATTTTACCAAAGCGGAGCGTATTCTCGCACTGAATAACCCAATTATGCAGTTTTGCCTTTATGTGGTTATGGTATTTATTCTGTCCTTTGGCTCCTATGTGATTATCACGTCACGTGGTCTGGAGCTTGATGTCGGTCAGCTCTCCTCTCTGCTTTCCTATGGATTTATGATGCTCAGCAGCTTAATGATGCTTTCCATGATTTTTGTAATGATTACCATGGCTGTCGAATCCGGTCAGAGAATTGCGGAAATTCTTTCAGAAGAAAGCACGCTGGTAAATCCGGAAAATCCAATATATGAGATTGCGGACGGTTCCATCTCCTTTGAGCATGTCAGCTTTAAATATTCGATGAACGCTGAACGGATGGCGCTTTCTGATATCAATCTTCAAATCAAATCAGGAGAAACGATTGGTATTATCGGCGGAACCGGCTCCTCTAAGTCCTCACTGATTCAGCTTATATCCCGTCTTTATGATACGACAGAAGGTGTGGTCAAGGTTGGCGGTGTGGATGTACGAAAATACGATTTGGATACTCTACGTAATCAAGTCGCAGTTGTACTTCAAAAAAATATTTTATTTTCCGGTACCATCAAAGAAAATCTCCGTTGGGGCGACAAAGCTGCAACGGATGAAGAATTGATACATGCCTGTAAACTGGCATGCGCCGACGAATTTATTTCCCAATTTTCAAATGGCTATGACACCTATATAGAGCAGGGCGGCGCAAACATATCCGGAGGACAAAAGCAGCGGCTTTGTATTGCAAGAGCACTGCTTAAAAAACCAAAGATTTTGATTTTGGATGACTCTACCAGTGCCGTAGATACAAAAACCGATGCCAAAATCCGCAAAGCAATGCGGGCATATATTCCGGAAACGACCAAGATTATTATTGCCCAGCGAACTGCCTCCGTGCAGGATGCGGACCGTATTATTGTTATGGATGGCGGCAGGATTCATGCGGTGGGAACCCACTCAGAGCTTTTAGCGAGCAACGATATATATCGCGAAATCTATATTTCTCAAAATAAGGCAGGTGACAACGATGGAGAATAAAATTATCCGAAAAGGAATTATATGGCGGCTTATCAAAACCATTCGGGAATTTTATCCTGTAATGCTGCCGATTACGATAGCATGTATCGTATTTAGTGCCATTGTCAGCTCCGTTCCCTCCATCTTTATGCAAAATACCATTGCGCTTGTAGAGGATAACTATAACAGCGGGAATTGGCATACCGTCGGTTCAAGAATCCTTACTCTTATAGGGATTCTTGGAATTTTCTATGTGCTGTCATTGATTGCTACTTTTGCTTATGGGCAGTTAATGGCTATCATAACGCAAGGTACACTTAAAAAACTTCGTGGAAAGATGTTCAATAGTATGCAGCGTCTTCCAATAAAATATTTTGATACGAACAACCACGGTGACATCATGAGCCATTATACGAACGACATTGATACCCTGCGTCAGATGGTATCACAGAGCTTTCCGCAGCTGCTGATTTCAATCATTACAGTCATTTCTATCTTCTGTATTATGCTCTACTATTGCCTGTGGCTGACGCTTGTCGTATTGGTGGGTGTAGCACTTATGCTTACCATTACAAAAAAGGTTGGCGGCGGCTCTGCACGATATTTCTTTAAACAACAAACTGCCCTTGGTAAAGTTGAGGGTTTTGTTGAAGAAATGATGAACGGACAGAAAGTAATTAAAGTATTTTGCCACGAAAACGAAAGTGAGGCGGACTTTAAGAAACTGAATGATATCCTGTTTACTGAATCAGAACGGGCAAACAAATATGCAAATATTTTAATTCCGATTTTAAATAATATCGGCAATGTTTTATATGTCATCATTGCTGTTGTGGGCGGTATTCTTCTGCTTTACAAGGCTCCAAATATTAGTTTTTCCGGTCTGACAATCAGCATAAGTATTGTTGTTCCTTTTTTAAACATGACAAAACAATTTGTTGGTGCCATCAATCAGGTATCGACTCAGGTTAACGCCGTTGTAATGGGGATGGCAGGAACGGAACGAATTTTTAATCTGATGGATCAACAATCGGAAACAGACGATGGTTATGTTACGCTTGTCAATGTCCGTGAGGAAAACGGAGAGCTGACTGAATGTACAGAACGTACCGGTACCTGGGCATGGAAGCATCCACATCAGGCAGAAAAAACCGTTACCTACACAAAGCTCACAGGCGATGTACGATTGTCTGATGTGGACTTTGCCTATGAAGAAGGAAAGACCGTTTTACAGGATGTAAGCCTTTATGCAAAGCCGGGACAAAAGGTCGCCTTTGTAGGCGCTACAGGCGCAGGTAAAACTACAATAACCAATTTGTTGAATCGTTTTTATGATATTGAAGACGGAAAAATCCGTTATGATAATATCAACATTAACAAGATTAAAAAAAGCGATTTGCGCCATGCTATTGGTATCGTGCTTCAGGATACCAATCTATTTACAGGAACCGTCATGGAAAATATACGATATGGCAAACTGGATGCGACGGATGAGGATTGCATCGCTGCTGCTAAATTGGCAGGGGCCGACGATTTCATTACCCGATTACCAAAGGGCTACAACACACTCCTGTCGGGTAACGGTGCCAATCTTTCACAGGGGCAGCGGCAATTACTATCTATTGCCCGTGCCGCCGTCGCCAATCCGCCCGTAATGATTTTGGATGAGGCAACTTCGTCCATTGATACCAGAACGGAAGCCGTCGTTCAAAGAGGTATGGATGCGCTGATGGAGGGCAGAACGGTATTTGTCATCGCCCACCGTCTGTCCACGGTCAAAAACTCCGATGTGATTATCGTACTGGAGCACGGGCACATTATCGAGCGAGGAACCCACGATGAGCTTATTGCACAGAAAGGACAATATTATCAGCTTTATACTGGTGCTTTCGAATTGGAATAGTCACCATTTACAGTATATTGAAAAATTTATATTTTAAAGGAGGTTCAGCCTATGAAAATTAAGAAACCACTTATATGCTCCCTTATGATATGTATCCTTATATTATCAGGATGCAATGCAAACGAAAACAAAACGAAAATGCAGACCAAAACACAGTTAAGTAAAATCGATATGTCCAAATGGCAGTTTAATGAAGATACCGACGTTTATTGGCAGGTTGGTATTTCTTATTGTGCAACTCCCGCAGATGAATCCTATGAAAATCTTGGTATCTATGTGCCGGGTGCTTATATGACTGGTACAGAAAACGGAGATGGAACCTATACCTGCGAAATCAATTCTGCCGGAACGGTCAGCGGCTTTACAGCCAATACCGCTCCTATTGTTATTCCCGTTGATACTCCCGGTTATGCTGCCATGGATGCTCCTACAGGATATATCAACAATATATCTTCTTATACAGATGCAGGATTTGTCTATGTATATGCCGGATGCCGCGGACGTGATGCAGGCGCACCGGCAGGTGTAACAGATTTAAAAGCGGCAATTCGTTATATCCGTTATAACAAAGATATTGTACCGGGAAGCACAGACCGTATTTTCTCTTTTGGAATGAGCGGCGGTGGCGCGCAGAGCGCACTACTCGGTGCAACAGGTGATAGTGAACTCTACACGCCTTACCTTGAAGCAATCGGTGCCGTCGGCGGTGTCAGTGATGCGGTTGCAGGTTCCATGTGCTGGTGTCCAATCACCAATCTAGATTATGCAAGTGAAGCATACGAATGGAATCTGGGTGTTACAAGAACAGATTTGAGTAACGATATGCAGAAGCTTTCCAATGCAATGGCAGAACAATTTGCACTGTATATCAATGAACTAGGCTTAAAAGATTCCGACGGAAATTCTTTAGCGTTAATAGCATCTGATAATGGAATTTATCAGGCAGGAAGCTATTATGAATATCTAAAATCCGTCATTGAATCCTCTTTAACCAACTTTCTTGCTGATACCACCTTCCCTTACACCGCCTCATCTGGAGGAAAAGGCGGCTTCGGCGGCAGATTTGATGATTTCGGTGATCTACCTGACGGAGAGATAGACGACAGCTTAAAGGACAGCGACTTCAAGGACGGCAAGGGCAGAGGAGACTTTGGTGAAGATAAAGATTTTGATGAAGATAAAGATTTTGGTGACAAGGAATTTATCAGAGGTAACGAAGAAAACTACTATGACATTGATGGTATCGATAGAAACGAAACTACTGGCGGTATCAGCCTGAACGGAACCTATGAAACCGTGCAGGACTATATTGACGCTTTAAATAGCGAAACCACCTGGGTTATCTATGACAGTGATACCAATACGGCAACCATTACCGATATTGCTGATTTTGTCTGTGCACTGAAAATTGCCTCGAAGGATTTAGGTGCTTTTGATGCGTTGGATGAATCACAGGGTGAAAATATTTTGTTTGGTGACGGCGACGGCACAGGTGGCCACTTTGATGCTATAATGGCAGAATTGTTGGCAGGTTCCGATTATGAAACAGCATTTATAGAAGATTTAGCACGTACAGATGCACTTGGAACTTCTGTTACCGAACGTGTAAATATGTATAATCCGCTATATTTTCTGAGTGCGTATTATGACGGCTATCAGACCTCCAATGTGGCATCCTACTGGAGAATCCGTACAGGCATCAACCAAAGTGATACAGCTCTAACCACGGAAGTAAATCTGGCACTTGCGCTTGAAAACTATGGCTCCGATGTAGATTTTGAGACAGTTTGGGGGCAAGCCCATGTAGAGGCCGAACGTACCGGAGACAGCACGTCAAATTTTATTGCATGGGTTATCGAGTGTTGCCAATAATCAGTGTAATGCTATGATAATAAGAAACCGGATATTATGGAATTAAAAATTACGATGTGTTATGAATTTCGAAAGCTGCTGATTTTATATTGAAAATGATATCAGTCAAGGTACGCTTTTATTACATGCGGCTTTGATGTAACATTTGATATTACAACTTGTAATCGCTATAATAAACGGGACATTCCAGTTGATATGTGAGGATGACTATAATGCAGATTTCAAGTAGATTTACAATAGCAATACACATTTTTTCCTGTATCAATGCCTTTGAAAAAGAGACGAAAATAACCAGTGGCTTTTTGGCTGAAAGCGTAAACGTCAATCCTGTTATTATACGAAAGCTGTTGTCACAGCTAAAGGCAGCAGGACTTGTCAACGTACAAAGAGGCAGCGGAGGAGCGTCAATTGCAAGACCCTTGGAAGAAATTACTTTTCTTGATATTTATAATGCTGTCGAGTGTATTGAAAACGGAAAGCTCTTCCACTTCCATGAAAATACAAATCCTGAATGTCCAGTGGGACGTAATATTCACCAAATTCTTGATGATAAATTACAGCGAGTACAGACAGCTATGGAATGTGAAATGGAAAAAATCACGCTTGCCGATATTATCAGCGATATGCAAAAATGTATATTAGAAGAGACGCCCTCCATTCCTTGACAAAATATTTATGTTTACCAAAAAGGATTGTATTTGCTAATTATCATTATGGAGGATAACTATGACACAAACAGAAAGAAGACTGTTTTTAATAAAAGAATTGCTTTATGAGCAGCCACAATATCGTGGTATGGAGATACCAGTAAATACACAGGAACAAAAAAATCTGCTTCGTTCCCTATTCAACATTCGTATGCCAAACCCCGTTAGCGAAGAATTCTTAAAAGTACAAGACGAATATTTGCAGGCGGAGCTTGCAGAAAAAGGCATTACCGATATCGCAGACCTAACACCTGTACAAAAGGATATTTACCTATGGCAAGGCGATATTACAACGCTAAATTGCGATGCCATCGTCAATGCGGCAAATAGCCAGATGCTCGGCTGCTTTTATCCCTGTCACGGATGTATTGACAATGCAATTCACACCTTTTCAGGTATACAACTGAGAAACACTTGTGCAGACTTAATGAACAGACAGAGACATGAAGAGCCTACAGGAACGGCACAAATTACCCCTGCATACAATTTACCCTGCAAGTATGTTCTGCATACGGTCGGTCCAATCGTTCAAGGCAGATTAACAAAGAAGGATGAGGCATTGCTCACCTCCTGCTATCGTTCCTGTCTGGAATTGGCTGAAAAACATAATGTAAAAAGCATTGTCTTTTGCTGTATATCCACAGGTGAATTTCATTTCCCAAATGAACGGGCGGCTGAAATAGCAGTAGAAACAGTAAGAGAATACAAGCAGAGAACACAAAGCAAAATGGAGGTAATATACAATGTTTTTAAAGAAATCGACTTGAACATCTACCGAGAATTACTCAAATAAAAATAGAAACACTCAAAAAAGAAATGAATACCGCAGATGCCATACTAATCGTGGCAGGAGCAGGAATGTCTGCTTCCGCCGGACTAACTTATTCAGGCGAACGATTCTACCGATATTTTTCTGATTTTCATGAAAAATATGGAATTAACGATATCTATTCCGGTGGATTTTATCCCTATGACACGCTTGAAGAATATTGGGCAGGTGGGAGATTGGACTCCCACATATGTAGTGCGGCTCTTGATACCATAATTTCTACCGTCTCATTACATACCCCTGTTTCACCCTTTATTCTGTTTACACCACAACCCCTCGGACAGAGATTGCATCTTTCCAATAATTGTTTCATACTCATTTTTCCTAATTAGTATAAGCCACATACTCAGAATATATGGCTTATATTTTTAATTATTGCATTATATGTTATTTTCTGTATGAATAGACTTACGCCTATTTAATCTAAAAATGTACTTTCATCCGCCAGCAGGTCTGCAAATTCTGAAAGTTCATTATCCGCCATATCCTCTATGCTGCCACTATCAATAAGTTCTGCAAGCTTAGGATTAATCGGAAGCCTTGTTGCCTTACCGATATAAAGCTCCCTCATAACCTCTTCCAATTTACTTTTTCCAAATACATCATGCTCTTTCCCACAATCAGGACATTTAAAATAAGACATATTTTCGATCATTCCTAAAACCGAAATACCCATATCATCTGCCATTCTTACAGCCTTACCTACTATCATGGAAACCAAATCCTGCGGTGTTGTTACAACAATCACGCCATCTACAGGAAGTGACTGAAATACCGTAAGCGGCACGTCGCCTGTTCCCGGCGGACAATCGACAAACATATAATCGATATCACCCCATATTACATCTGTATAGAACTGCTTTACCGCCCCTGCGATAATCGGTCCTCTCCAGATAACAGGTGTCATCTCATCACCTATCAACAGATTGATAGACATAACCTTGATACCTGATTTTGTCTCAACCGCATAAATATAATCCCCTGCATTTTCCGGTTCCTCATTTATGCCAAATGCCTTCGGTATAGAAGGGCCTGTTATATCTGCATCCAAAATAGCCGTCTTATAACCTTTTCTCTGCATCATAACCGCAAGCTGTGCTGTAACGGAGGATTTTCCTACGCCTCCTTTTCCACTGATTACAGCTATTATTTTCTTTATATGTGAATCCTTATGTGGCTTTACAAGTAAGCTCTGCTGCTCTCTTCTGCTTGGACAGCTCTCACCGCAGCTGCTGCAATCATGTGTACAATTCTCTGCCATATCTTTGTCTCCTTATTTCTTTCCTGTTAACAATAAATTAAATGATTTTTCCCAGCCTTTAATTCTCTGAATCACCCTTTAAATCCCTGAACCTTTTATAATAATGTGCCTTTAAATTAAACTGTAATTCAGAAAAATTCTGTTTATTCCCTATTGGCTGAAACTGGATAAATCCAAAATACGGATACTTGTGCAATGCTAAATCAACACCTCTATAAGAACCTTTGTTTATCCTTTTTTCCTTTACTCCAAATTTACTATATAACTGTGAATAAATTGCAAATTCATTAATAGATACAATTGCAACTTCACATGCATTAATATCTATATGAGGATTACACTCATGTAATATGTATTGAGGTTTATATTTGTCTGTTTTATATGCCCTTGCCGTTTGTAATAACAACATTGTTATTAAAATTTGTTTTTCATTAAATATCTCTTCCCACTCTTTTTGTATGTCATCAGATATTTCTTCCCAATACCATCTCTCTGGTCTTGCCTTTCGTGGAAATGAAATATTTTCTATATTATTAGGAACATAACCATCCATAGGTCTAAATCCGACATCTCCACAAAACATTTTCAGTCCAATCTCAGCCTGTTCACTTACATAAATATTGTTTTCTCTAAGCATTGTACAAAAAGCAGATGCACTCGTTAATTCCATTTGAGCATTATTAGCGCATGCTTTTATTGAAACACCTACCAACTCTTTTGATGTATCTTGATATTCTATATCGAGAAGAATATCTGACTTAGACCCCTTTATCTCCTCTCCATCAATAACAGTGTCTCCTAAATTTCCAGTTGCAATTCCCCCAAGCCAATACGAAATAACCCTTTTTATTAATTTTCCTTTATTTACTGCAATATAATTCACTAATAATTTAGCAGGATTACCATGATAAATATTATATTCCCCATCTAATATACAGTTCATATGATTCATGTCCAATTTATTTATTTCATCAGATACAATTTTTTCAAATTCATGACCCTTATTTCGTCCTTTAACTCCGGCAATAATCTGCTTTTTATGCCTTTCATCTTCTGGTATTAATGCCATGATAGCTCCTCCTTGAATAACAGATTCATTATTGAGTTTGCAATTGCTTTAGCCAATATAGGAGGAACTGCATTTCCTATAACTTTACGAATCTCTCCCCAATTTCCGACAAATACAAATTCATCCGGAAAAGATTGCACCCTTGCTGCTTCTCTGATTGTCAAAGATCTCGTATTCTGCGGATGCACGTTTCTACATCCCGAAATCATACTAAAATTAGTACTGATTGTTGAGCATGGTTCATCCCACATTATTCTTTTATAGGTTGTATTAAACCCACTTGGTGGTCTTAATTTTGGATTATCATTTTCATGTGCACTATGACCTTCCGGTACATCTTTTAGCCATTCTATAACATGCTGTGGATGTGTTATTGCCCAATGTAACGGATCTTTATCAGACATCTCTCCATTTTCCAAACTTGACAAATCCTTCGTTGCATAGCGAAATGTCCTTACCATTTTCTTTTCATCCATTCCAAACGAAATCAATTCATCTTCTCTTCTATATGTATATATTCCTTCAGGAAACTCATATTTATCTGCTATTCCTTTACGTATTCCTACTAAAATCACACGTTCTCTTGATTGTGGAACACCATAATTTTGAGCATTAACAATCCTATAATACAATATGTATCCTATCCGTTCAAATTCGTTAATAATTTTATCAATAAACGGTTTTCCGTCGGAATCAAGCATAGTTGTCATTAATGCAACATTTTCCATTACAAAAACCTTAGGCTGTATTTGAGATACAACTCTAACATATTGCTTATATAATTTGTTTCTCTCATCTTTTGGATTACGCTTTCCCGCCAAACTAAACCCTTGGCAAGGGGGACCACCAATTATAATATCTATCGTACCTATGTCCCTTTTCCACTGCTCTATATCCTCATCAGATATTTTGCATATATCTTGTCCAAGCAGCTTCGATTCTTTAAAATTTGCTGAATAAATATCATTCGCTGATTTATCTATTTCCACATGACCAACAATATCAAATCCTGATGCTTCAAATCCTAATGTCATACCTCCACATCCAGAAAATAAAGCAATACCCTTAGGTGCATCACTCTTTTTTTCGCTTTTCGCATCATTGTACAATTCCAGTAATTCTTTTGCATATTCAGAAGAATACTGCATATCTACACTTCTATTAACATATTCCTCTTGTGTTTTTATGATAGGAGGAAGTTTTGATTTTTTAGCCCCACCATGTTGTACTTTTTTCTTTTTTACATTAATATCTCCCGATTTTATATCCTGTATCAAATCAGACATTACTCCATTCAACTGCTCAAGTTGTTCTTCACTGGGAGTCTGTTTTCCCAGTTCCCATGCAGATATTAAAGATTTTGAAAACCCACCATAATTTGCCAGCTTTGTCTGACTAATATCATATATTTTTCTTTGTGTACTAATTTCTGCATATGTCATAATATAACCTCCATAGAAATCTATAAATATTTATATCAATAATTTACATATACTCATGGCCAAAAAAATGTACATTTATCTATTATATTAACTAATACATACTTATAAATTTCCATATAATATAATACAGAATAACTATATCATAAATACCCATTTTGCTCTACACATATTTCCCCTTCAAGCATAACAATTTTTGCTTTCAATTATATTCGCAATATCTAATATTTTACTGTATAATAGCAAATAGTATCATATGAATAATAAACGAAACGGAGGACAACACAATGTCAATTTTATCAGGTCTTACACCTGCAAATGTTTTTAAATATTTTGAAGAAATCTGCAGTATTCCACATGGCTCAAGAAATACACTTGCCATCAGCAATTATCTGGTGGATTTTGCTAAATCACACAGTCTGAAATATATACAGGATGAAAGCAACAACGTAATTATCTTTAAATCAGGAACTTCCGGTTATGAAAATGCTGCTGCCGTAATATTACAGGGGCATATGGATATGGTCTGCGAGAAGGATTCGGATTGTCAGATTGATTTTGAAAAGGACGGTCTTACATTAAAACTTGAAAACGGTACGATATCCGCTGAAGGAACTACCTTAGGGGGTGATGACGGTATTGCTGTCGCTTACGCGCTTGCCATTCTTGAAGCAGATGACATCCCGCATCCGCCTATTGAAGCAGTATTTACTGTTGATGAAGAAATCGGTATGCTCGGCGCTTCCGCACTTGACTGTAGTCCATTAACCTCACGTATCATGCTGAACATTGATTCCGAAGAGGAAGGATATCTTTTAGTAAGCTGTGCCGGCGGTGTTACAGCAACTTGTAAGCTGCCCGTTACCTACAGTCAGCCAGCTTCACCCGTATTTAACATTGTAAAACTTACAATATCAGGAATAGAAGGCGGACACTCAGGCGTGGAAATTATCAAACAGGGGGCAAATGCCGACAAGATTCTCGGAAGAATGTTATATGACATTTCAAAACAGCTCCATATAAGCTTAATAAACATTTCAGGCGGAAACAAGGATAATGCCATTCCAAAAAACGCCAAAGCCACTATTGTGATTTACTCACAGAAGGATCTTGATATTCTTGATAGGCTTCTTCAGAATGAAAATGAAATATTGTCACATGAGTATTTCCACTCTGACCCTGATATAGCCGTATCATACGAAGTCATTTCAAATGACCCTGCAAATACAGTGGCTGTTATGACCGATGAGGACAAGGCAAAGGTAATTACCGCCTTGAACCTTTTGCCAAACGGTATCCAAAAAATGAGTCAGGATATAGAAGGTCTTGTCCAGACCTCCCTCAATCTTGGAATTATGGATACAGAACATAAAAACAAAGGTGACAGCTATATCTGTTTCAGCTTCTCCGTAAGAAGCAGCGTAAAAACGGAGAAAGAAAATCTCATTAACCAGATTGAATGTCTTATGAATTCCCTCGGCGGTACGGTTGATTTGTCCGGTGAATATCCTGCATGGGAATATCGAAAAGACTCTCCGCTCCGTGATATTATGGTTGATGCTTTCAACAAACAGTATGGTCACAAACCAATTATCCAGGCACTCCATGCCGGTCTCGAATGTGGTATCTTTAACGAAAAGCTTCCAGGGCTTGACTGTGTATCATTTGGTCCTGATATGAAGGATATCCACACAAGCAACGAATCGATGTCCGTAGAAAGCGTAGCCCGTACATGGGATTATCTTTTGGAAATCCTGAAACGATTAAAATAATATATTTTATATCAAAAAATTCTCCTTTGGTCTTATTAATAAAACCAAAGGAGAATTTTAATTCTCTAAATAATGATTAAAAAAGCCCCAACCCAGCAGTTCTATGTCTGCCAAATTAGGACTTTCCTTTAGTGGGCCGCCGGGGGCTCGAACCCCGCACACCCTGATTAAGAGTCAGGTGCTCTACCAAATGAGCTAGCGGCCCGTAAATTTTTGCCATCTCACTGACGACGAAAGTTATTATATATCAATGTTCTTACAAATGCAAGTATTTTTTTTAAATATTTTGTCATAAAAAATTGTGTACTTTTTGTATACTTTTTACATTTAATTTTTGCCCTTTTTCTTGTCGTTACGATTTAATATATCCCTTATTTCAGTATAATTTTTGTATGTTGCCACAGCCATTTTATTTATTTTTCTCTTTCCGTATACATATGCAGTTAATTTTCTTTGCAGCTTATTATAACCCATTTTCCACATCTCTATTCACTATTTATTATAAATATATGTAATTACCTGCGAAACATTACTGTAATTCTGGTTCATACATTTGTAAGTGGCTGTATTGTATGGACCATCATCCAAATTCTCTAATTGAATATACTTTTTTGCTATGTTATTATGTGAGATGGTTACAAATATAGGAGGTAACATATATTATGAGACTTAGAAATGTAAAGGGCTCACGCGAATTAATTGCTGCAAATGACTATGTTATCCATGAAGCAGAGGACATAAAGGGTCACTGGCACGAATTTTTCGGAAATGATAATCCTATTCATATAGAAATTGGTATGGGAAAAGGTCAGTTTATTATGGAACTTGCCGAAAGGAATCCGAATATTAATTATATCGGTATAGAAAAGTATTCCAGCGTTCTTGTTCGTGCCATTGAAAAAAGAGAGCAGCATAACGACACGGACAACCTGTATTTTATTAGAATGGATGCAGAATATATAGAAAATGCTTTTGATACACATGAGGTTGACAGAATATATTTAAACTTCTCCGATCCTTGGCCTAAGGACAGGCATGCAAAAAGAAGATTGACATCAACACATTTTCTTGAATTTTATGACAAGATTCTGGTACCGTCAGGAAGAGTTATTTTTAAGACAGACAATATCCAATTATTTAATTTCTCTTTAGAACAGATTCCGGAGGCCGGATGGATTATTGAGAATTATACAAATGATTTACATCACTCTGAATATAACGAAGACAACATTATGACAGAGTATGAGGCAAAATTTTCTGCAATGGGTACACCGATTAACAGACTTGTTGCATACAGGGAAAAATAACCTTATTTTGTTGACACAAATATTTATGTATAATAAAATTATTACGACATTAAATTATAGGAGTAACCGTTCATGAAAAAATATATTATGAAGAATAGGCTGGTACTATCCGCACTAATTTCTTCTGTTTTCATAATCATGAGCGTTTTTTGTATAGATGGCAACAGTCTGTTTGCACAAGAACAATATTCTTCCGAAGATACATACTATGAAGATATTGAAAGTGAAGAAGACACTGCATCTGAATATCTCATTACAACTGAATATCCTGATGAACCGGGACGCGCTCCTGATATCGTAGCAAATGCCGCCATCGTAATGGATGCAAAAACAGGTAATATCCTCTATGAAAAAAATTCAAATGATAAGAAATATCCGGCGAGTATAACAAAGATTATGACCTGTTATCTGGCACTTCAAAATTGTAAATTTGATGAAACCCTTACCATGTCAGAAGATGCTATCTGGGGTATAGACAGAGACAGCAGTCACATTGCCCTTGATGTAGGTGAAAACATTACTATGGAAGAGGGATTGTATGCTCTTATGCTCGAATCGGCAAATGAAGTAGCCTGGGCTATAGGCGAGCATATTTCAAATGGAAGCATTACGGAATTTGCAGAATTAATGAATAAGACAGCAAAGGAACTGGGATGCAAGGGAACACATTTTAGCAATGCAAATGGTCTTCATGATGATAACCATTACACTACCTGCTATGACATGGCTCTTATTACGAAAGCAGCGCTTACCATTGATGATTTTCGTACAATTACAGGTATCCTTACATCATCCGTTGCACCGACGAATCTGTGTGATGAAGAAAGACCGCTTAACCAGCACTGCAGCATGATAAAGGAATACTCCACATATTATTACGAGTACTGCGAGGGTGGAAAGACAGGCTATACGGATGAAGCCCTCAACACGCTTGTTACCTGGGCGAAAAAGGGAGATACCGAGTTAATTTGTGTTATTATGGATTGTATGGGCTCTTGGAACACGTACACAGATTCAAAAGCTTTATACGAATACTGTTTCAATTCATTCAGTCATCTGTCTCCTGAGAGCAAAGTCAAGTTTACTGATACAGACAAGGAAACTGCCATAGGTCGTTTAAATGACTTTTATAAAACTGATTTCCAATCCGATATCAACCTGTCTGTAGACCCGAACTACTATCTTTCTGTAAAATCCGACTGGGCAACAGAAAATATAACGACTGAGCTTTCATATAGTGATAATATTTCCTATGATGCACTTACATCTACATATAATATAGGAAACATCATTTTCAAATATGACGGAAACACGATTGGTCAGACAGCCATACTCGTATCGGGATATAACACTGAAAATGGTAATGAACTAGGTAATGCTGAATCCTCTTTTCAGACCGTACAGGCCATGACCGATTCAGATAAAAACAAAAAACACTCATACAAAATAATAATTATTATTGCTGTTGTTCTTGCCTTACTGGTTGTTTTATATTTGGCATACGCAAACCATATAAGGAAATTGCGTATGAAGAAAAAGCTTGCCAGCAAGCGGGAATACGAAAGGCGCCTTGCCAAAATAATGGAAGATATTGATAATGATTTTTAATCAATCAAAGGAGTAAACTATGGATACCTCATCAATCGAAAATCTTAAAATAGTCAGAACCTCCAATCAGGACACGCTTGACTATTTTAACGGCTTATATGTCCGTAAGCTGGAGATGATACAAAGCTTAAAAACTGAACAATTTGAACTTAAGGTAAAGATTGATGAGCTGGTTAAAACGCTTGATGTCTACTCTTTTAAAAACAGTGCCGGACACAATGTATTTTCACCATTTTCATCAGGCACTACCATACAGCAGGAAAAAGCATCCCAAATAGAATCCCAGATTCGGGATTTAATGGATGTTCAGCTTTCCATAGACGGAAAAATAACAAAGCTTGAATATGAAATTGACGACTTGAAAAAACGCATAAATATACTAAATACATCAAATAAAAAGCTGGATGAGCTTTTAGCGGAAGCAGAAGAAAATCCTGACACTTCCTCTGAATATGAAGAGGATGAAGCAACGGAAGAAAACGAAGAACCTGACACAAATCATGGACTGAACATTTTAAGACTCCAAAACTACGAGAAGCAGAAGCTGGCAAACAAGCTAGACAACCAGATAGCCGATACAGTAGATGGTAACATACACAAGCTCGAGGTGCTTTCATGGCTTTTGAAATCTGATATTAACAGGGCAAAGCTTACATTGGATGAACTAATTTCTTCCAATGAAAAGCTATTGATGTCCATTGATGATACGATATCCGATTTGACATGTAACATCGATTCTAATGAGCCTGTTTGGACTCTCTTAAATGACATTATGCTTGAATATAAGGAAGCCCATCCCGAATGTGTCATTGAATCCGATATTGAGTGTCCCGATTATGAACTTAATCTCTCACCAATCATTACTTCTAATCTAATAATGATTATTCGCGAGATTATGGGAAATGCCTTTAAACACTCAAATGCAAACCGAATCGTTGTTAAAATATACATAAGCAGCAGACTTATAGATGTCTTTATAAACGATAACGGTGTAGGTATAGACAGCAATTTCAGCCACGTTACTCCTTGGTATAGCGGTCTTAACCGTATCAAGGAAATTATTTATCTGCTGGATGGACAATTTAAAATAGACGGTGATATAATCAGCGGAACGAATGTAAGATTTTCATTTCCAATAGTTAAACCGGATTAACCATATACCAATATTAAAGATTTAATTTATAAAACAGCTTAATTACCGGAAGGACAGAGGTTATTTATGAAGAACAGAATAATAGAACTTATAGCACAAAATATCGAGGGTATGACAAATGATGAAATCGCATCATTTATCGAAATACCACCACGCCCTGAAATGGGTGATTTTGCTTTTCCATGCTTTAGACTTGCAAAGACGATGAGAAAGGCACCGAATATAATCGCTGCCGACATAAAAAATGCTATCGGCGAGGTAGACTTTTTAGATAAAATAGACACACAGGGTGCTTACTTGAACTTTTATATCAAGCCTGAAATATTTGTAAAATCTATGGTCGATGCGGCTAAGGCTTCTGACTTTGGAGGCTCAAAGGAAGGAGAAGGCAAGGTTATCTGTATTGACTACTCTTCCCCAAATGTTGCAAAGAATTTTCATGTAGGTCACCTGAGAACTACTATTATAGGCAATTCTCTTTATAAGATTTATACAAAGCTTGGATATAAGGTAAACAGAATAAACCATTTAGGTGACTGGGGTACTCAATTTGGTAAACTTATTGTTGCATATAAAACATGGGGTACTAAGGAAGCTGTAGAACGTGACGGAATTGCAGAGCTTATGAAACTGTATGTAAAGTTCCATGAGGAGGCCGATAAAAATCCGGAGCTTGTTGATGATGCCCGTATGTGGTTTAACAAAATGGAAAACGGAGACGAAGAGGCACTTTCCATATGGCAGTGGTTTAAAGATATAAGCCTTGTTGAGTATAAGAGAACCTATGATTTACTTGGCATTGATTTTGACTATTATCTCGGAGAAAGCTTCTACAGAGATAAATGTCAGGAGGTCGTTGACAAAGTAACGGCAGCAGGACTTTTACAGGAAAGTGAAGGTGCCATGATTGTCGATTTGTCTGAATATGACATGGCTCCATGTATTATTACAAAGAAGGATGGAAGCTCTATTTATGCAACACGTGATTTAGCTGCTATCTTCTATAGAAAGAATACTTATCATTTCTGCAAATGCCTGTATGTGACAGGACAGGAACAAAAGCTGCATTTTGCACAGGTATTTAAAGTAGTCGAACTTCTTGGAAACGAATGGGCAAAGGATGAGCTTATCCATATTCCATACGGACTTGTCAGCTTAGAAGGTGCAAAGCTGTCCTCAAGAAACGGAAATATTATATACGCTGAGGATATTTTAAGAGATGCCATTGCAAAGAGTCTTGATATCATTACAGAAAAAAGTCCTAACCTTCCAAACAAGGACGAGGTTGCCAAAATGGTTGGCGTAGGAGCTATATTGTTTAATGATTTATATAACCAGAGAATTAAAGATGTTTCCTTTAGCTGGGACAAGGTACTGAATTTTGACGGAGAAACCGGACCATATGTTCAATATACACATGCAAGATGTTCAAGCATCATCAGACTTGCAGAAGGCTTCAATCCTGATATGAATATAGACTACTGCGTTTTAACAGATTCCGATGCGATGGAGCTTCTTAAGGAAATCTCAAGATTTCCAAAGGTTATTGCTGATGCAGCAGAAAAATACGAACCATCCATTGTTGCAAGATTTGCAGTTGATGTAGCGCAGGCATTCAACAAATTTTATAATTCTACAAGAATTAATGTTCCTGAAGATAACATTAAGAGTGCCCGTGTTATGCTTACCTACCTTACAAAGAAAACAATCAGTGATGCACTTTCCTTACTGGGAATTGCTGCACCTGAGGCTATGTAATCAGGAGTAGGATTCAGCTTCAGTCATTACCATACACTCAATAATACTATTAAGGTAAGGTGAACAGATGTCAAAAAAGATTCAAGACTCGCTCGCGAGTCTTGGCGCGGGATTCGTGTCAGCGTTAGCTGAAATAACAGGAATATTATGTAGCCACATAATGTTCCTGTTATTTCACTCCGATAAAATACAATATTTACATATGATACATCCACATTTTAAGAAAGCTTGCTTTTTTGCTGCGGAAACACAATAAGAAAATAAGGGATAAATTATGACATTACTTGAAAGATTAAAAAACAATAACAATTTTGAAGATGATGTAAGTATATAGGGTAAAATAATCAGGGAGCTTGTATCCGATTTTAACCAAAACAATTTTATACGCACACATTTCCGTGAAAACGCAAGAGGAATCAGTGATTTTGATAAAGCCTACAAATATCCTGACCATTTTGAAGTAACCGATTATAATACAGGAAAATTCTTTTCCAGCTGCTCTACATGATGCTCTTTATGCATATGATTGGCTTATACGGCAGGGATATTCAGAAGACAATATTTTCATTGCAGGAGATTCAGCCGGTGGTGGTCTTGCATTATGTGTATGCCACTATCTGATTGACAGAGACAGACAGCTCCCTGCGGGATTAATACTTATGTCTCCTTGGACTGACCTTACAGCAAGCGGTGCCTCCTATGCTTATACAGGTTGGAAGCCATGAAATGCTTTTATCTGACTCTGAAAGTGTTGCAGTAAAAGCAAAATCTCAAGGTGTTAAGGTTGTTTTTCTGTTTATGAAGGTATGTTTCATGTGTTTCAGCTTGGAACCACCCTTATTCCGGAATCCAGAAAAGCATGGATTGAAATAAGCAAATTTTTTGAACAATTAATGTGATTTTTATAAATTTATACAAGGTGTTTTTATATGTTTCACGTGAAACATAAATTGTTATATTTATTACTTCTATTTTCAAATTATTTCACAATAAGCGCCAATGTTTCACATGAAACATTGGCGCTTTATATTTTTTCAGAAATATTTAAGAAACTATTTCTATATTTTTGCATTAAAATATAGAAAACCTCATATTAAAGTGATATAATGTGAACGCATAAGTATGAACACGGTTGATAAAAATACGATGACTGCTTGCAGGCATATATTTTTACTACTCTTTGGATTATGTACGTACAATGACACCAAAAATCCACAGGGTTCGAATGTATTCATCCGTTAATATATTTGAACATAATATGTCATAAAACGGTAAATGCTTACAATATTTAATTATGTTTGATATGTTTCACGTGAAACATTAGAATAAGGAGACAAATATGGGCAGAATAATAGCGATTGCTAACCAAAAAGGCGGCGTGGGTAAGACTACAACAGCTATAAATCTAGCTGCATGTCTTGCTGCAAAAGGTTACAAGGTTTTAGCCGTAGACATGGATCCTCAGGGAAACATGTCCAGTGGTCTCGGAGTAGATAAAAACAGTCTTGGATATACTGTATATGATTTACTTCGTGACGAATGTAATATAGGTGAATGTATGCTTATTAACGTATATCCCGGTTTAAATCTCATTCCTGCAAGCCGCGAACTGGCAGGTGCAGAAGTAGAATTTGTAGGAATGGAGGATATGCAGCATATTCTTAAAAATCATATTAAAAAAATAAAAAATAAGTTCGATTATATAATAATCGATTGTCCTCCGGCACTTGGTATGCTTACAGTAAATGCTCTGACGGCTGCCAATACTGTACTTGTACCTATTCAATGCGAATTTTTTGCATTGGATGGGTTGTCTCAACTTATTTATACAGTGGAATTAATACGAAAAAAACTGAATCGTACATTAACTATTGAGGGTGTCGTATTTACAATGTACGATTCCCGAACAAATTTGTCTATTCAGGTTGTAGAAAATGTAAAGGAGAATCTCCGTCAGAATATTTACAATACTGTTATACCAAGGAATGTCAGATTAGCAGAGGCACCAAGCTATGGGATGCCTATTATTGAATATGACCCAAAATCATCCGGTGCGGAACATTATATGATGTTGGCAGATGAAGTTATCGCAAATGATTATTATAAGTAGATTGGAGGAATAAAATGGCGGTTAAAAAAGGTCTTGGACGAGGTTTAAGCGACCTGATACCTACCGGAACAGATACAAATCCTGCAAAATCATCAAAAAGTGATGAAAAAGCAGAAAAAGTGAAAACAGTTACGAAAGAAGTTGTTAAAGAGGTTGTCAAAGAAGTAGAGCAAACCCTTAAAATTACTTTGATAGAACCAAATAAATCACAGCCAAGAAAACAATTTGACGAGGAAGCACTTAATGAGCTGGCTGATTCTATAAAAAAATATGGTGTTTTAGAGCCCCTTATCGTTACTCCAAGAGGTTCTTATTATGAATTAATAGCAGGTGAACGGCGTTGGAGAGCTGCCAGAATTGCCGGAATAAAGGAAGTTCCTGTTGTTATCAGAGAATATTCAGATAAGGAAATTATGGAAATTTCTTTGATAGAGAATATTCAGAGAGAGGACTTGAATCCTATTGAAGAAGCTATGGCATATGAAACTCTTATAAAAGAATATCACCTTAAGCAGGAAGAGGTTGCAGAAAGAGTTTCAAAAAGCAGGTCTACTATTACAAATTCACTCCGTCTTCTAAAATTATGTGAAAATGTAAGACAAATGGTTATGTATAATATGCTTTCAACCGGTCATGCCAGAGCATTAATACCTATTGAAGACCCTGATTTGCAATATGAAACGGCTGCTATTGTTTATGACAGGAATATGAGTGTACGCGAAACGGAGACTTATGTAAAGACACTTCTTTCCGATAAGCCAATAAAAGAAGATAATAATGTGGCTACAAAAAATATGTCAGTTTTTTATACGGATATCGAAAATAAACTTAAGGGCATTTTAGGTGCTAAAATAGAAATAAAGGCTAAGAATAATGAAAAAGGAAAAATTGAAATTAATTATTTTTCTCAGGATGAACTGGAAAGAATAACAGAAATGTTATATTCCATTAACAGATAATAGGAAGGAAGTATATTATGAATAGTAGAATACTGGATAAAATAGGTATTGATCCTGCCTATATCCTGATAGGTCTTCTTGTTCTTATCATTATTCTATTTATTATTATATTTATCATTATGGGTAATATAAGAGTAAGAAACAAACAGATAAAGCGGCTATTAAGTGGAACAAGTGCATCTGACCTTGAAGAAATAATAATGAAACGATTTGCCGAGATGGATGCAGTTAAAAACAATTCTCGAAGACTTACAAAAGAGCATAAGGAAATCCAGAATAATCTTTCTTCTTGTGTCAGTAAAATAGGACTTGTAAAATATGATGCTTTTGAAGGAATGGGCGGCAACCTCAGCTTTGCCCTTGCATTGCTTGACAGTGAGAATAACGGTGTCGTAATGAACTGCATGCATTCAAGAGAAGGCTGCTTTAACTATGCAAAAGAAATAATACGTGGTGAGGCCTATGTTGCACTTTCTGATGAGGAAAAAGAAGCAATAGACAGAGCAAAAACATTAGAAGAAGAGATTGCAGAAAGCATTGAATAAGTTTATTATAAACTAGGCTAAAATAATAGATAACGAAAGGAATTATTTTTCAGGAGGAAAATCATGATAGATATAAAATTCTTAAGAGAAAATCCGGATGTAGTAAAACAAAACATCAAAAACAAATTTCAGGATAGCAAGCTACCTCTTGTCGATGAAGTTATAGAGCTGGATAAAAATGCCCGTGCTGCCAAAAAAGAAGCTGATGAACTCCGGGCAAACAGAAACAAAATATCCAAACAAATCGGTGCTCTTATGGCTCAGGGTAAAAAAGAAGAAGCTGAAGAAACAAAGAAGCTGGTTACAATGCAGGCAGAACAGCTTAAGGCTCTTGAAGAGAAGGAAGCCGAGCTTTCTGAGAAGGTTAGAAACATAATGATGGTTATTCCAAATATCATTGACCCTTCCGTACCTATAGGCAGGGATGATTCTGAAAATGTCGAGGTTCAGAAATATGGTGAGCCTGTTATACCTGATTTTGAGATACCTTATCACTCAGAAATAATGGAGGCTTTAAACGGTCTTGACCTGGATTCAGCAAGGAAGGTTGCAGGAAACGGTTTTTACTATCTTATGGGTGATGTAGCAAGACTTCACTCGGCGATAATATCATATGCCAGAGATTTTATGATAGATAGAGGCTTTACTTACTGTATACCTCCATTTATGATTAGAAGCAATGTCGTTACAGGTGTAATGAGTTTTGCCGAGATGGATGCAATGATGTATAAAATAGAGGGCGAAGACCTTTATCTTATCGGAACATCCGAGCACTCCATGATAGGAAAATTTATTGATACCATGATACCTGAAGAGGAGCTTCCAAAAACGCTTACCAGTTATTCACCTTGCTTTAGAAAAGAAAAGGGTGCTCATGGTATAGAAGAAAGAGGTGTATATCGAATACACCAATTTGAAAAACAAGAAATGATCGTTGTTTGTAAACCTGAAGACAGCATGATGTGGTTTGATAAGCTATGGCAGAATACTGTAGACTTATTTAGAAGCCTTGATATACCTGTCAGAACATTAGAATGTTGCTCAGGTGACTTAGCTGACCTTAAAGTAAAATCTATAGATGTTGAAGCATGGTCACCAAGACAAAAGAAATACTTTGAGGTAGGCAGCTGTTCAAATCTTGGAGATGCACAGGCAAGACGTCTTCAGATTAGAGTAAAAGGTGAAGATGGGAATAAATATCTTGCTCATACTCTTAACAATACGGTTGTTGCTCCACCTAGAATGCTTATTGCATTTTTTGAGAACAATTTACAGGCAGATGGAACGGTCAGAATTCCTGAAAAGCTGCGTCCATACATGGGTGGAAAAGATAAACTTGAAAAAATATAATTATTATATTTATTAATATTTTTGGGTATAAGGAGGTGTCAGTATGCATAGCTTTCTCAGAGCAATCGGTTTTTCAAATATAAAAAACAGAAAAATGCTCGAACCTTTATATAAAGAAATTTTAAAGGCTCCTACAAAAAATAATATGGCAAATATAAGTGCTGACACCAGACTTATACAATTTGACAAGGATTTTGGTGAAGGATTCGGAATAAGCATTATTGGAGAAATGGCGATAGACGGCTCTGTGTCCATTGAACATTATTTTCCATATGTGAAATCCGACCAACTCACCATACAGGATAGAATCTTTGTGGAAAAGCATGGAGATAAAGAATCCTATGCAGGTGTAAGTGAGGATTACAATCTGGGTATGACTCTGATTTTCTTTGTACAGAATATATCAGAATATGCCAAATTCGAATGGATGAACAGCTCCAATAATTTTATAAATAAAGCATATTTATCCGGTCTTTCCTGCAAAGGAAAAATTATTCTTGATGTAAATAAAAACATGAATATCAGCTTATTCGGTAAATCTTCTACAAACAACAGGAGTAAGCTTATCGAGGCAGCAAGACAGGGTGACAAAGCAGCCCTTGAAAGTCTGACACTTGATGATATGGATACTTATTCGCTTATCGGAAAAAGGACAAAACATGAGGATATATTATCTATTGTAGAAACAAATTTTATGCCATATGGTATCGAGACTGAACATTATTCTATAATAGCAAATATAAATTCCTGTGAAATCAAAAAGAATTCTTATACCAACGAAGAAATATACATTTTGGTATTAGAGGCAAACGATTTAAATATTTGTCTTGCAATTAACAAAAAAGACCTTATAGGTGAACCTGCTCCGGGGCGCAGATTTAAAGGCGAACTATGGTTGCAGGGACATGTTCTTTTATAAGTGAAACATTAAATCACTGATAAAGCAACCGTGATATCATGATGCTGCTTATTATCTGGCAGGGATATTGCTTATTATCTGGCAGGAATATATTTGACTAATTCATAGATTAAGTGGTAAACTATAGTATAGTTTTGCATTTGTAGCTCAGCAGGATAGAGCGTCCGCCTCCTAAGCGGAAGGCCGTGGGTTCGAATCCCGCCAGGTGCACTTATTAAAATTATATTTACTAATAAAAGGGACATAGCTATGAACTATATTGTTATGGATCTTGAATGGAATCAGAGCTATAACGGACATATAGGAGAACATCCACGTATTCCGTTTGAAATTATCGAGATAGGTGCGGTTAAGGTAGACAAAAATTACAATATTATCGATGAATATTCCAGTCTGATAAAGCCAAGAATCTACAAAAAACTACATAAAAAAATAAAGTCCATCTTAAATTATGATGAAGATGACTTAAATACAGGTCGTGGTTTTAAAGAGGTTTGTACTGAATTTTTAGAGTGGTGTGGCAATGATTATATGTTTTGCACATGGGGACCCATGGATTTGACAGAGTTACAGACTAACATGGATTTTTACTATATGCCAAAGCTTGAAAGACCTCTTAAATACCTCAACCTTCAACAGATATATGCAAATACTGTTCTCTCCGGAGGCTCTTCATCTACAGTAAGTAAATTGGAGAAAGCTGTTGCCGATTATCATATACCTGAGACAGAGCCATTTCATACAGCACTGAACGATGCAAGATATACTGCACTCGTTATGAAAGAAATGAAGCCAAAAAATTTAAAAGAGCAATATAGCTTTGACTTATATATATATCCGAAATCAAAGGAAGAAGAAATAGAAGTTATACATAATAACCAATATGAATATATTACCAGAGATTTTCCATCGAAACAGGCAGCACTTGACGACAAAAAAGTAGACAGTATAAGATGCTACAAATGTAACAAGAAAACTACAAAGAAAATAAAATGGTTTTCAAACAGCCCTTCTTCATATATTTGCGTAGGAAAATGTTGGCATCATGGAAACTTTTGTGGCAAGATAAAATTTAAGCCTTTAAATGACGGTAGATATTATGTAGTAAAAACGATTAAGCCAATAGATAAGGATGGCATAGAGGCCATAAGACAAAAGCAGGAAGATATACGTGAGAAACGCAAAGAGAAAAGACATACTAAATCAAATAGTAAAAATAAATCCTTATATCCGTAAAGAATATTGAAATAATAAAACAGCCTACTCCTGAGGCTGTTTTATTATTTATAAGTAATCTCATCTATTTCATTATCTAATCCTTCTATATATCAATCCTTATATATTTCAATGGTTTCTCGTTTCCTGCATTCCAAGCGGCTTTTTAGTAACCGTTCCAGCCTTTCTTGGATATGCATTGGGAGTCACATTAACCTTTTTTACAAATACAAAGCTTCGTTCAATATCTGTATCAGGAAGATTTGTTGTAAATATATTTTCTATCTGTCCACCCAATATGCGAATAGCCTTTTTCCCTGTCTTCATTTCTTCGGAAAGAGCACCTGATTTATAGGGAATGAAATATCCGCCCACCTTTACAAATGGCAGGCAAAATTCTGAAAGCGATGAAAGATTTGCAACTGCTCTTGAGACAGCTAAATCATATTTCTCTCTATAAAGATTATTGTGCCCCCCATCCTCCGCACGGCTATGGATTGTTGTTGTATCAAGCAGGTTAAGCTCTTCTATAACTTCATTTAAGAAGTTAAGTCTTTTATTCAAAGAATCCATAAGTGTTACCTTAAGATTCGGAAATACTATCTTAAGTGGAATTCCGGGAAATCCTGCACCTGTTCCAATATCAATTATGCTTAGATTTTCGTGCATATTTTTATACTTATATAGGAGTAAACTGTCTGCAAAATGCTTATAAATTACTTCGTTTTTATCAGTAATTGCAGTAAGATTCATTACTTTATTCCATTCTATAAGCATATTATAATACTTTGAAAATTGTGATATTTGATTATCACTTATTTCTAACCCAAATTGTTCTGTTATTTTTTTTAATCTTTCCATATATACCTACTATCTATACCTTTTATAATCTCGATAAGGAGCAATTTGTATGTTTAATCTTATACCTGAATCTTGATAGATATGTGCATCACTTACACCTATCCACCATATTCCGACATTATAAATCCGTACAACATATACAATATTGTTAATTTCAAATTTCTTTTTCTTCATCTACTTCTTCATCTTCAGATAAATCAGCAATACGGAAATATCAGCAGGTGATACGCCCGATATTCTGGAAGCCTGACCTATATTTTCCGGTCTAATCAGCATGAGCTTTTGTCTTGCTTCCTTACGAAGATTTGATACATCCTCATAATTGATATCAATGGGTATTTTTCTTTTCTCCAGCTTTTTGAACTGCTCAACCTGAATATTTTGTCTTTCTATATATCCCTGATATTTTATAGAGATATTTATTTGTTCAATAACATCATTTGGCAGTGCTTTCCTGTTACAATCGATAGGTGCTATTTTTTCATAAGAAAGCTCCGGTCTTCTTATTAACTCTGCAAGTGTTACAGCCGTCTTAAGTGTTGTACTTCCGTTTTCCTCAAGAAAGCTTTGTATCTTACTGTTGGCACCTACCTGGGTATTGTTAAGACGCTCCATTTCTTCTTCAATAAGACTTCTCTTAAGGCAAAATGCATGATATCTTTCATCATCAATAAGACCTATATCATGACCTATATCCGTTAGTCTAAGGTCCGCATTATCCTGACGGAGAAGAAGTCTGTATTCAGCCCGTGATGTCATCATTCTATAAGGCTCAAAGGTTTCCTTTGTAACAAGGTCATCAATCAAAACACCTATATATGCCTGGGACCTGTCCAAAATAACAGGCTCTTTTCCTTTAACCTTCATGGCTGCATTAATACCTGCCATAAGACCCTGCGCTGCCGCTTCCTCATAACCGGAGCTGCCATTTAACTGACCTGCTCCATACAGACCTGATATATTCTTAAACTCAAGAGACGGTTTTAAATCAATCGCACTGATACAATCATATTCTATAGCATAGGCATTTCTGATGATACGGACATTTTCAAGTCCTTTCATACTGCGTATCATTTTATACTGTACATCTTCCGGAAGAGAGCTGGACATTCCGCCCATATACATCTCATTTGTAAATTCACCCTCCGGTTCAATAAATATCTGATGTCTGTTTTTTTCAGGAAACTTCATTACCTTATCTTCAATGGAAGGGCAGTATCTAGGACCCGTTCCTTCTATAACACCTGAAAAAAGCGGAGACCTGTCTATATTGTCACGGATAATATTATGTGTCTCCTCATTGGTATAACAAAGCCAGCATGATATCTGCTCACGCTTGATATCTTCCTCTGTATTGGTAAATGAAAAGGGCACTATATGTTCATCACCCTTTTGTTCCTCCATCTGACTAAAATCAATCGTCTTTTTATCAAGTCTGGCAGGAGTACCTGTTTTAAATCTTCTTATTCCAATACCTGCATCTCTCATGGAATCAGACAAATGATTTGCAGCCATAAGACCATTTGGACCTGTGTGATTAACAACATCTCCATATATACATCTTGCCTTCAAATATGTACCCGTACAAAGTATAACAGCCTTTGCATAATAGGTTCCACCTGAATATGTCTTGACTCCCTTTATTTCATTTTCACATAAAATAAGCTCAGAAACCTCTGCTTGTCTAAGTGTCAGATTATCCGTATTTTCCAAGGTATATTTCATATTTCTGGAATAATTTCCCTTGTCAGCCTGAGCACGGAGCGAATGAACGGCAGGTCCCTTTGAAGCATTCAGCATCTTGGACTGTATATACGTTTTATCAATATTTTTGCCCATTTCCCCGCCAAGTGCATCAAGCTCCCTTACCAAATGTCCCTTTGAGCTTCCTCCTATGTTTGGATTACACGGCATCATGGCTATGCTGTCCATACTTATTGTAAATAATATTGTATTCAGTCCAAGTCTGGCAGCTGCAAGTGCCGCTTCACAGCCGGCATGTCCTGCACCGACAACAACGATATCATAATATTCCTCAACAACCGGCATCACATTATCCTCCAAATGGTATAATTTATTTTCCCATACAAAATTCCTTAAATATCTTGTCTGCCAAATCATCTCTGGCAGTCTCACCTATAATAAGTCCTAAATGTTCATAGGCATCCATTAAATCAATGGAAAAGAAATCTTCTTCCATTCCCATATCAATACTATCCATAACCTTAGTAAGGCTTTTTCTTGTTGCAATCAACTCATTTTTATGTCTTGTATTCGTTATATACAACTGGTCATTATACGACAATTTTCCTTCAAAAAACATATTATTGAGAAGCTTATACAGTTCATCCTTACCTTCTCCTGTAGCAGCAGAAATTTCTACAATATCCCCAGAAATATAACTATTTATCAACATCTTATCAACCCTTGCTTCAAGGTCTGACTTGTTTAGAATGATTACGACATTTTTCCCTGAAATTCTTGAAATTATCTGCTTATCATTGTCATCAAGAGGAACAGAGCTGTCTACAACATATAATATAAGGTCTGAATTATCAACATAATCCAAAGCTTTATCTACACCAATCTTTTCAACAACGTCAAAAGTCTCCCTTATTCCTGCTGTATCTACGATATTCAGCATAATTCCATTAATGTTGACAACTTCCTCCAAAACATCCCTTGTAGTACCGGCAATATCTGTTACAATAGCCCTATCTTCTCCAAGAAACATATTAAGAAGTGAGGATTTACCGGCATTCGGCTTACCGACAATTACGGTCTTGATTCCCTCTGAAAGCACCTTACCATTATCAAAGGTTATCAATAAGTTATCAACATTTATAACTAATTTATCAACAATACTTCTTAATTTCTGTGGATAACCCGCCAGACTATAATGTTCAGGATCATCAAGTGCAGATTCTATGAAAGCTACATTATATAGTATTGTTTCCCGCATATCCGCAATTACATTTTTCAAATCACCCCTTAACTGCATGAGAGATGATTGAACAGCAAATTCATTTTTTGCATGAATTAAATCCATAACAGACTCTGCCTGTGACAAATCAATACGACCATTCAAAAAAGCTCTTTTGGTAAATTCACCCGGTTCTGCGGTTCTGGCACCTGCTTTTACAACTGTCTCCATCACCTTCCTCATTACTATCATACCACCATGACATTGCAGCTCACATACATCCTCACATGTATATGTGTGTGGTGCCCTCATAAGCAGAAGAATTCCCTCATCTATGATATTTTCTCCGTCACAAATATTTCCGTATGCTGCGGTGTATGATTTCATTTCCGTTACCTTTATACTATCCCGTACCGGAAAAAATACCCTTTCAGCAATATCAATAGCATTACTGCCGCTTATTCTGATTATTCCAATACCTGCATTACCCATACCTGTAGCAATCGCACAAATCGTATCTTTCTTAAACATACCTGTTTTCCTTTATAACTTCTATCTATCCTGATATTTAATATCTATATCAACTAACTTATTAAAATATATATTATTGATATAGATTACCACTTAAAATATCAAAATCTATATTACAATAATATCTGTACATTTTCCATTATTTTTTATTGGTATTTTGATATATATTTTTTCGGAACATAGCTGTTCGATATCAATCTCGTGGAGGAAACGCAAAAACAGCCGCAGAAATTATTACAAAATAGTATGGTTTATGGTTAGGTGGTCTTCTCGGATTTACCATTATTTAATACATAAAAAGAAGCCACTTCACAGTGACTTCTTTTATTAATAAAAGATTATATTATTTGCCATATTTCTTGAGGTATACAATGACCTTTCTATAAGGCTCATCACCCTCACTTCTTGTAGCAACATATTTATCATTCTGAAGAGTAGAATGAATAATTCTTCTCTCATATGGATTCATTGGCTCAAGTGCAAATGAACGTTTTGATCTCTTAACCTTAAATGCAATATTTTTTGCAAGATTTTCAAGAGTTTCTTTTCTTCTTGCTCTATAATTCTCTGTATCAAGCTTAACTCTGATATATGATTCGCTCTTCTTATTTACTGCAAGACTGATAAGATACTGCAGGGCATCAAGAGTCTGACCTCTTTTACCTATAAGAATACCCATCTCAGGTCCTTCAAGATTAATAGATAAAACATTTTCTGTCTCATCAAAATCTATCTTAATTTCTGCCTGAATATCCATTACCTTAAACATATTTTCAAGATATTCTCTTATATCATCGATAAATGTTTTTTTCTTTCTTGCTTTGATAATACATGGCTTTGAACCGATTAAACCAAGAAATCCCTTACTTTCCTCGCTTACAACTGTATAATCCAAGTCTGTGCTTGCACATCCAAGCTCAACGCTTGCTTGTATAAGTGCTTCATCTAAAGTTTTACCTTTAAATTCAACATAATCCATTATTTCTTTCCTCCCTTATCATTACCCTTATTCTGGTACTGAAGCATTATATTTGCCTTTGAAGCAATACTTCCTTCCTTGTAATGAGTGGTATTTACACTACTGTCATTTTTTCCGTTATCCGTAGCAGGATTATTATAGGTTTTCAGTCTCGATGCAGCCATTTTATTTATGCTTTCTGACTGTTTTTCATCTGTACTTACATTACCATTCTGTACATCCATCATCTTTTCATAAAATGACTTTTTATCTGGATGCTTTTCCTGCTTCTTTACTTGTTTCTTTTCCGCTTTTTCTTTACACTTCTCAACTACCTTCTCCATATCACACCTATTATAATAGGCATTTATGATTAGCTGTGTAATGATAGATATAACTGCACCTATAATCCAATAAAGACCAATAGCAACAGGAAGTCCTACACATATGAAGAACGACATTACAGGAAATCCAATTGTCATAAATTTCATCATACTGTTTGCCTGTTTCTGTGCAGGGTCATTTGAGTTGGTATTTGATGAAAGCTGGGAAATCTTCGAGCTTAAATACTGTAAAATAGCTGAAAGCAACGGAATAATAATTGCTATACTCCATTTCATTCCCGGGGCTTCGGATATATTAATTCCAAATAGAAATGAATTCATATGTTGAAAATTATTAACATATCCAGAATGTCCGGAAATAGTCTCTGCTACATCCGTTGTCTTAAATGTAACTACATCAAGCAACTGCTTCCAGTCAGTAGATGACATCTTATCAAGCACATCTATTACTATATTATCTGTAACATTTCCTGCTTCTGCATTTTTCATCATTACATTTGCTGCGGAAACTGCTGTTGTAACAGAACCGTCTGAATCTGTTGCTACGGCATTTATAACATCAATATAGCTGCTTGCTGAACTGTCAAGATTTAGTGCTTCATAATTAAAATCGGCTGTTTTGAGTGCATCTACTATAAACTGATATTTATCCTTCATATCTGATACATATGCAGGAATATTCTGAATAACTCTATACAAACCATAGAATACAGGAAGCTGAAGCAATGTAGGAAGACATCCGGCTGTCATACTGACACCATATTTCTTCTGTATTTTCTGAGTCTCTGCATTTTTCTTCATTATCGATTCTTGATCTGTTTTTCCGTTATACTTCTTAGTTGCCTTGTTAATTTCAGGTTGAATAAAATTCATAACCTTAGTTGATTTCTGTTGTTTAAAGTTTATCGGAAATAAACATCCTCTTATTATAAATGTAAAGAGAATAACACATACACTAAGGTTAACAACACCACTTGGTGTTAATAATCCAACAAATTTGTAGATTAATTCAAAAATATGTCCGAATAACCAACAAATAGGTCCAAGTATAAGACCATCTTCAACTGTTAGAAACATTTTGTCCTCCTTTATGGAACTGGATCATATCCTCCTTTTGAAAAAGGATTGCATCTAAGTATCCTCCAGATTGCCAAAGCACCTCCTTTAATAATACCATATTTTTCGAGAGCCTCTATGGCATACTGTGAACAAGTTGGAAAATACTTACAGGTACCATGTCTTTTTAAACAAGACAAATACCTCTGATAAAATCTGATTAAACCGATAAATATTCTTTTCATATTATCACCATATCCGAATAACTACACTTCTTCCTTATGAAGCTTCTTCAATCGAAACAAATGATTCATGGCACTTTCTATGTCATTGTAACTTTTACCCTTTGCTCCGATTCTTGCAACAAATACAATGTCATATCCTTTTACAATATAATTCATGTTTAATCGATACGCTTCTCTAATTAATCTGGTTACTCTGTGTCTTACCACACTATTTCCAACTTTTTTACTAACAGAGATTCCAAGTCTATTGTAATTTAAGCTGTTGGCTCTTAAATACATAACTAAATATTTATTGGCAACCGAATCTTTTGTGTTATAAACACTGCCAAACTCTCTGCTATTTTTTAACGTAATTATTTTACTCATATATAACCACCAATTAATTGACCAATTAGAAAAACAAATTTTGGCTATAACCTTTACCATAAAAAAAGGTCACAACCTAGTGACCTTATGCTGATAATCTCTTTCTGCCCTTAGCTCTTCTTGCGGCCAATACCTTTCTGCCATTTGCAGTACTCATTCTCTTTCTGAAACCATGAACCTTAGATCTTTGTCTCTTCTTTGGCTGAAATGTCATCTTCATTTACATACACCTCCTTATATACAAAATTACTTGGTTATTATAAATAAATAGGTAAATTCAGTCAAGCTTTTTTTGCGTTTTTCCTTGATTTTAAAGGATAAATTGGCATTCTTAGAATTATGTGATTTTTATATTGATAATAAATTGGTGTCTATAAAATTTTAAAACACTAAATATTGTGTTTTTGTTTTTTTTTCACATTTTTTAAACTTCATCAAATTTACCATAATCAATTTACATAATGTTATCCACAAAATGTTTATAACTTGTGGATAACATTATGAATTTGAAGTTATTTTTTTTAAAATATTCGATTTTATCGCATTTTTTGATACTCACATTTATACAAGTTATAAATAACTTACTTAACATAAAATAATTTTTTTAAAAAATTATGTAACTATATATAAAATCATATTTAAATTTACGTTGACATCATAATTTGCCCATATTTAGATTTTTACTAATGATAAGGGCAATATACTTCCAAACATTAAAATAGAAATAAACCCCTGTTAGTGTATAATTTTAATTGGCAAAAATAAAGGGAAGAAGTAAAATACCTCTTCCCAATCATACAGTTTTTCTTTAAGATGATATCTGCTTAGAAAAATCGTAAAGGAGACTGTATGATGAAATCTATTGTAGAAGAAAAGCTGGTATCTTTCAAGGAGTTGGAGCAAAAAATTTTTCAATATGTCTGTGAGCTTGGATGCGAGATTACAAAAACACTGCTGGAGACATATGATG
>CAZATW010000009.1:0-54399 GCA_964488185.1 uncultured Coprococcus sp.
ACGAATCCCTGCGCATCCTCGCGGAGCGTATATCAGGTGGAAGATTGGACTCCCATTGATGTAAATTTGTTACTCGCCGCCTATAGAGGCGGGAGTCATCTCCCATCTGATATATAAATATAGAAATAAATTAGTGTTCTGAATGGAATGAATTTTAACAATATGCGATAATCGTGATATTGATTTAGTAATATATGGATATGAGTTGAGAGAAATATATACAGAGATGGGTACGTATATATGAAAATATATGAGCTTATTAAATATGGAACTGGCAGGCTGCAAGCGTGCAATATTACCGAGGCGGAGACGGATGCAGAGCTTTTGTGGCTGCATGTATCCAAAATGGATAAAATGAAATTATTGCTTGAAAAAGGGCAGGAGGCAGAAAAAGGCTTAGAGCAGGCGTATCTGTCGCTGATAGAAAAACGAACCCAAAGAGTACCATTACAGTATATTACAGGGATAGCGGGCTTTATGGGGATGGATTTTCATACGGCAAAGGATGTTTTGATACCTTGTATGGATACGGAAACACTTGTGATTAAGGCACTTGAGCTTATCGAAGACTGCAGAACGGATTTCCCAAAGGTGCTTGATATGTGCTGTGGGTCAGGCTGTATAGGAATTTCTGTTAAGAAGCATTCGGATAAATGCCATGTTACGCTTGCGGATATATCCGATGCAGCAATTGCACTTACAAAGGAAAATGCCATGGCCCTTGGAGCTGCATGTGATGTAATAAAAAGTGATTTATTTGAGAATATAAATGACAGATATGATTTTATAATATCTAATCCGCCTTATATTGAAAGCAATGTCATAGAAAGCCTTATGCCGGAGGTAAAAGACCATGAACCGAGATTGGCACTTGACGGAAGTAGTGATGGCTTGGTATTTTATAGAAAGATTATTTGTGATGCGGCAAAATATTTGAAGGATGATGGATATGTTTTATTTGAGATTGGGAATAATCAGGCAGAAGATGTACAGCACCTCCTTGTAGATGCGGGATATGAAGATATTCATGTAATAAAAGATTTGTGCGGCAATGACAGAGTAGTGTATGGACACTATCATATACAGGTATAGTAAGTCTCAAAGGATTTTATGTATTCTGGGTGTTGGGGGTTGTATATTTTTGATATGTAGGTATACAAAACAAGAAACACATTATGATACAAGGGATTAAGCGTTTGAGAAGTATGCAGATTGCTGCATGGGAAGAATTGTTAAGATAAGACAGACGGCTGTCATAGGAGGATATTATGTTTGATAAATTAGAAGAATTAGTTGATAAGCTTGATACAATCAATAATCAGTTGTCAGATCCGGATATAGTTGGAGATCAAAAGAAATTCAGAGCATTAATGAAGGAGCAGAGTGACCTGACTCCGATTGTAGATAAATACATGGAGTATAAGGAAGCAAAGGCAACCATCGAGGACAGTCTTATGATGCTTGAAGAAGAGAGCGATGAGGAAATTCGTGAGATGGCGAAAGAAGAATTAAATGATGCGAAGACCAGACTTGAGACTTATGAGCAGGAGCTTAAGATACTTCTTCTTCCAAAGGACCCGAACGATGATAAGAATGTAATTGTGGAAATAAGAGCAGGTGCAGGAGGAGATGAAGCGGCACTATTTGCAGCGGAGCTTTACCGTATGTATGTACATTATGCAGAGGGCAGACGCTGGAAATGTGAGCTTGCAAGCGTGGAAGAGATTGGTATAGGCGGTATGAAGTCGGTTACATTTATGGTAACGGGTGCAGGGGCATACTCGGTTCTTAAGTATGAGAGTGGTGTACATCGTGTACAGCGTGTGCCCGAGACAGAGTCAGGTGGACGTATTCACACCTCAACAGCAAGTGTTGCCGTGCTTCCGGAGGCTGAAGAAATTGATGAAATCGATATACCTGAGAAGGATTATCGTATAGACGTTATGCGTGCTTCGGGAAATGGAGGACAGTGTGTCAATACTACTGACTCGGCTGTAAGACTGACACATTATCCAACAGGTATCGTAGTATACAGCCAGACAGAAAAATCGCAGCTTCAGAACAAGGCAAAGGCATTTGCGCTGCTTCGTGCAAAGCTTCTTGACCTTGAGATGCAGAAGAGACATGATGCGGAGGCTGACCTTCGTAAAAGTCAGGTAGGAACAGGAGACCGCTCAGAGAAAATCCGTACCTACAATTTTCCGCAGGGACGAGTAACCGACCACAGAATCGGACTTACGCTTTATAAGCTGGATAAGATTATGGACGGTGATATTCAGGAAATCATAGATGCCTGTATAGCAGCCGACCAGACGGCGAAGCTGGCGAAGATGAATGAGGAGTAGAGGATAGGATAATTTTTGCTTATGCATGGAAAGCTAATCGTTGAGATAAAAAGAGCGTGCCCGATGTCAGTTTAGATGGCTGGCGTCGGGTGCTTTTGTATACAGACCGTCTTTTTGAATTTCATCAGTATGATATAACAATTTGTATTGTACATCAATACTGATTATCATTGTAGGGTAAAATGTACTAAATTCAGATAGTAAAAAAATAATAATTGCAGGGAGAAATAGGAAAGAGCTATTACGGCAAGAAAATACTAATATGCCAAAATCAGTATATATTGACGGATTTAATACCATTATTACTTTAGAGGTGGCATTGTCCGGTTCGCCTGTTTTTATCTGGATGCTCCGGTTTCTAATTCTGGCAGGCTTGCCGGTCTGATTATGGAGTGTGCAAAAAGGAAGCTTGTCGCTGTAGAAGTTCAGGTAATCAATGATGTGGACCGGGTTTTAGAACAGTTGGATAGTGTTATCAGCGGAGATGCCATTATCTTAAATAAATGTACCAGCTGGTTAAATATCATGCCCCAAATGATTGAACGGATAGAGTCTGTGTGGATGATACGTTTGCAATAATTTCTGCAATCAGAAACAGACAGTGTATGTAATATTTGGAATGATGAAGGAGCGGATTGCTAAAAATGAATCCATAATAAAAGAAGTGTACAATCATCATAAAAAATATGATATAAAGAATATAATAAAAAATCCCCCTGCGTAAGGTATTGCTTGTTACGCTGCGTAACATTATGATAGTAATTGGTATCATTATGGATATCATTGATCTTTCAACATTGATTTTGTGGATTAGAAGAGGTGTCTGGTGGTCGTTTGCTTTCGGTATGGTGGTGGTTGTCATAATGGGAATTTTAATTTCTAAATATTATTATAAGACGACGGCATATATATGTCCGAAGTGCCATACAGTATTCAAGCCAGCTTTTAAAGAAGCATTTTTTACAGGGCATACACCGAAAACCAGAAAGCTGACATGTACCTGCTGTAATCATAAAGGCTTCTGTGTGGAGGTCTATGATGAAGGCTTGGAGAACAAATAAAAAGCTGAAAATGCTACATCGTGCATTTTTTAATCTGATTTTAATCTTTCTCACATTTTAGATTAATTTTAGCCTGATAAGATAGGGCTACAAGTTAAGAAAAGCTTGATAGAGAAAGTTAAAAACAGAAAGGAAGAAGATTATGGAAAAGTTGGAAAAGGTTGAGAAAATCAGAGAGAAAACAGGGGTCAGCTATGACGATGCAAAGAATGCACTTGAGGCATGTGACTATGATGTGCTGGATGCCATTATATATTTAGAAAAGCTTGGTAAAATAGCGGAGCCAAAGGCAGCAAGCTACAGCTCGATACCGGAACAGACATCATCAGATGAATTTGCAAAGGCACAGCAGACCTATCAGGAGGATTGCAAAAAGATGTCTTTTGGTCAGGCTGTTGACAAATTCCTTCATTGGTGCGGAAAGGTGATCAAAAAAGGGTTAGAGACGAAGTTTATTGTATTACACCATGAAGAAAGAGCGGCCGAAATACCGGTTCTTGTACTGGTATTACTTATGGTAATTACCTTCTGGGTTACAATTCCATTATTGATTATCGGATTGTTCTTCGACTTTAAATATCATTTTTGCGGCGTGGATAAAGTGACCATTGATTTAAATGATATGTGCGACAAGGCATTTGATGCCTGTGGAAACATTAAGCAGGACATGAAGAACAATTAATTAACAGATGATGTATCATTAGATGGATAAGTAGTAGTCCGATATTACATTCAAGCTGGACTGGAATAGGTATTGCAAAGGTGGTAAATGATGAGTAGGGTTTTAATCGTTGAAGATGAAGTGAAAATAGCAAGATTTGTGGAGCTGGAGCTTGTGCACGAGGGCAATGAGGTGGTCAAAGCATTTGACGGAAGAAGTGGTCTGGATTTGGCACTTGAAAATGAGTTTGATTTAATTTTGCTTGATGTGATGCTTCCTAAATTAAACGGTTTGGAAGTGCTCAGAAGGCTCAGACTCGAAAAAGAAACGCCGGTTATTCTGCTGACGGCGAGAGATGCGGTAATGGATAAGGTATCGGGTCTGGATGCCGGGGCAGACGATTATATTACGAAACCATTTGCAATCGAGGAGCTGTTGGCACGTATCCGTGTTGCACTAAAAAAACGTGGCAGCAGCTCTGTTACCAACAATTTTATGGAAATAAAGGGTGTCAGGCTTGATGAGGACAGACACGAGGTGACTGTTCAGGGTAATTCAATAGAGCTTACAAATCGAGAGTTTGAATTGCTAAAGGCATTGATGAAGAATAAGAATATTGTGTTAGACCGTGATAAGCTGATGAATGATGTATGTGGTTATGATTATGTAGGAGAGACCAATATTATAGATGTTTATGTAAGATATCTGCGGACAAAAATAGATGACCGATATGGAATTAAGCTGATTTCTACTGTGCGTGGAGTGGGTTATGTGATAAAGGATAGTGTGTAATGAATGAAATAAAGAAGACAACATCAATAGCAAGGCGGATTAATACCGGCTTTTGGTTGAAACGGTTTGGCTCGACGATTGGATTTGACATCATTTTAATTGCATTGATAGGTCTGGCATATATATGGTGGTGCCATGACCAGATTCCGGGGGGCTTTCAACATGGAGAGGTCTGGAGCTTTACCGGACAATCCATAACTGATTTAAAATATCATGTAATGGCCGTAAACGGAAAGATTTACAGCTTTGCGGCAAATGATTTTATTTCTTATGTGTTGCCGCCGTTTGTCATTTTACTTATATTTGAAGTATTAAATCTGTTTTTTGCACTCTTTCACACAGGAGAAATCCGCAGAAAGCTGAAACCGCTTAATGACTTGGCTGTGCGTGCGGAGCAGCTTAGTTCCATGCCTCTTGACAATTCGGAACAGCTTGCTCATTTGGAGCGGGCTATTTCAAAGGTATCGCCTGATTCTAAGGAAATAAAGGTTGCGACAGGAGATAAGGATTTGCAGAGTATAGAAGTGGCACTGAATAATCTTCTTTACCGTATGCAGGAAACGCAGAAGCAGCAGGCAAGATTTATTTCCGATGCATCCCATGAACTTAGAACGCCGATATCCGTTATACAGGGATATGTAAATATGCTGGACCGTTGGGGCAAGGAGGATGAAACCGTCCTTGATGAATCCATAGAAGCGTTAAAGCATGAGTCAGACCATATGAAGGAATTGATTGAACAGCTTCTTTTCCTTGCAAGGGGAGACAGTGGGAGGAATACACTCAGAAAAGTTGACTTTAATCTGGCAGAGATTATGCAGGAGGTGTGGGAGGAGTCCATTATGATTGATGAAAAGCATGTGTATGAGCTGAAACTCCCACAGCAAGGCGATGCAACAATACACGGCGATATTGCCATGATGAAGCAGTCGATTCGAATATTTGTACAAAATGCCGCAAAATATTCCAATGACGGTGACACTATAACATTGGCGGTAAAATGTGAAGATGGCAAGGTGTCCTATATGATACAGGATGAAGGGATTGGTATCATGGAATCAGATATACTTCATATATTTGAGCGCTTTTATCGTTCCGACCAGACTCGTTCAGAAGAGACAGGCGGTTCAGGACTTGGACTTTCGATAGCGAAATGGATTATAGATGCCCATGACGGTGTTATAGATGTTTTGTCAAGACCAGAATTTGGAACAAGATTTACTGTTACATTTTTATAAAAAGCAAATAAAAAACGTATAAAAAGTATATAAAATAAGGGTTTTGCATGCGAACTCTTTGCTTTATATACTTTTTTGTTTGCATATTTTATGATATACTCTTTGCGTGAGAGATTATGTATGAAGGAGGACTACAATATGCCATTTATTGATTCAAAAGTAAGCGTAAGTATTAGTAAGGAGCAGGAGGAGACACTGAAAAGCAGACTGGGCGCTGCAATCGCTATTATTCCGGGCAAAAGTGAAGGCTGGCTTATGACGGGCTTTCAAGACAATTACCATCTCTATTTTCGTGGGGATAACAGTCAGCCTGCGGCATTTATAGAGGTGAAGGTTTACGGAAAAGAAAATCCAAATGCCTTTGATGCGTTAACGAATGAGATAACAAAGATATTTGGTGATGTGCTTGGAATAGAGGCAGACCATATTTATATAAAATATGAGGCTGTAAGTTCTTGGGGCTGGAACGGGGGTAATTTCTAGTTGACATTAAGTGGAAAAATACGGAATACAATTAAAACTTTAAAATGGACTAATTTTATTTTCCTTACAATAGCAGGTGTTATCAATGCCTTTGGCGTAATTATGTTTTTAGCTCCCGTAAAGCTATATGACAGCGGAATATCGGGAACAGCCATGCTTATATCACAGGAAACACCGAGTTGGTGCAGTCTTTCATTTATTTTGATATTGCTGAATATACCGATATTTATACTTGGCTTTAAAAGGGAAGGTGCAAAATTTACGATTTATTCCATTTATACTGTTCTGATTTATTCTATTGTTGCATGGATCATTACAGATATACTGCCGGTGGATGTAAGTATAGTATCACCTCTTGCAGGAAGTGATTTATTTCTTTGTGCCATTTTTGGCGGAATCATATCAGGCTGTGGAAGCGGCTTAACCGTCCGTTTTGGCGGCGCAATAGACGGAATTGATGTACTTGCGGTTATGTTTTCAAAGAAATTGGGTATAAGTATCGGTACATTTGTTATGATATATAATGTCTTATTGTATGTAATTTGTGGCTTTGTGATAAATAGCTGGATACTTCCGCTTTATTCTATCGTGACATATGCGGCGGCACTTAAGACTGTTGATTTCTTTGTAGAGGGATTTGACAGGTCGAAGGCGGCATATATTATAACAACCAAGGCAGACGAGGTGTGTAAGGCTTTGTCGGAGGAATTTGAAAATGGGATAACGACAATAGCGGCAAAAGGCTATTATTCAAATACTGATAAAACAATGATATATTTTAATGTAAATCGTTTTCAGGTAGGAAAAATGAAAAATATAGTACATGATATAGATTCTAAAGCATACATATCTATAAGTGAAGTAGCTGATATATATCCTGCAAATATGGAGTAAATTTAAAAAAATTAGAAAAGATATAAAGAGTACTGTTAAGGGGAGATATTATGATTCGTTTTAAAAATCTGAAAAAAAACAATAATATTTCAAAAAGATTAGAAAGGCTCTACCATGAGGCATTTCCAAGAGAAGAACGGCCGCCGTATTTTTATATAAGGCATATGTCTATGAAACAGGGGGCGGACTTTTTTGGAATATACGACAATAATCGATTTATAGGTCTGTTATATACTGTAACATACGAAGACATTGTATATATATTCTTTTTTGCAATAAAGGAAGATTTTAGAGGCTTGGGATATGGTTCACAGGCACTAAGCAAGGTAAAACACAAATATCGTGATAGCCGTATTGTATTATGTATAGAAGAGCTTGATGAGAACAGTGACAATTATAGTGATAGAGTAAGAAGAAAAGAATTTTATGCAAAGAACGGATTCTCTGATACAGGTGTCAGGGTCTGCGAATTTGGTGTGAACTATGAGATGCTGTCATGTTTTGGTAATGTAAGCTATGCTGAATACAAACAACTGATGCGTAAATATTTAGGTGAGATAGGATTTAATCTTTTCTATAAAATAAAACAATTATAATGAAATTTAATAAAAAATGAGCGATTTTTTGTTGAAAATCACATGAAATGATGTTAATCTAATGAATGTGGGTAGGTGGCATGATATAATGTATAAGGATAGCAAGGAGAGTTCTATATGATACTTATAGATACACAAAAAGAAGAGTTTAGCAGACTGAAGGATATCAGGATATTTGGTAAAATAAGCCATGACGACAGATTTAATAAGAATCTGCTTGTAGTTGGTCTGGGAGGCGTAGGCAGCAGAGCGGTATGCGCTCTGAAAGGCATGCTTATGAATAATATCACATATGATGATAATATTAATTTCCTGATGATTGATTCTGATATACCGGAGATGGAGGCAACGATTGAAGACAGCAAGGAGCATGTCGGATTTAATGCACTGGAAGTAATCAGTATATATAGACCGGAGATTGAAAACGTACTTGCACAGGGAATTACGAACAATCCTATACATGAAAATCTTGCAAATTGGATGAATCCGGAATTCCCGGCGGTAACGATAGGAACTACAGGAGCACAGGGAAACAGACAGATTGGACGTCTGATGTTTTCAAATGCTTATTCAGATGTGAGAATGCTGCTTTTTGATAAGCTTGAGGATATCCACGACAGAACTTTAGAAGGAACCATGGATGTTATTATTGTAGCTGGTGTGGCAGGTGGAACAGGAAGTGGTATTCTGTCTGATATTTCCTACAACATCAGAGCTTATGGCAAGGCGAAAAAGTGGAATAATCTGAGAATAGGCGGATGCCTTCTGATGCCGGATGTTTTATATGGAAACAGAGCTATTTATGAGGATACAGAGCTGGTTGCCCGCCTTAATGCAAATGGCTGTGCAACTATGAAGGAAGTAGATTATCTTATGAAGCTGTCCGATAAGGATGATATTTATACCTTTGAGAGCACCACTCATAAGATGGTAATCAGAGAAAATCTTTTCGATGCATGTATGATTGCGTCGGGTAAGAAGGATGAGCAGGGGTATCTTCCAGAGGAAATTATTCTTCGGGATATTGCTAATTTTCTGTATAAGCTTGCAAGTAATAAGTACATAGGCAATAACGATGTACAGGATAATAGAAAACTGCTTCGTGACGTATTCTTTGAAAACGAGAATTATGCCATTACCAATTGGAAGATGGAGCATACAGATGAAGAGATAAAGGATTCCAACTGCTATTATAAAGTGGTTAGTGAGGCTGATTATAAGATTCCGATACGTGAGATAGAAAATATATGTGAACATGAAGTGTTTACCAAGGCATACAAGGGACTTTATGTGTCTCCATTTAAGAATGATGAGACAGAAAAGGATATTAAAAATGCTATGGCGGAGCTTTCAGCATTTCTTGATGAAGCACCGGGAGATGAAATCGGTCTGAATGTAAGCGGACTTATTCAGTTTGGCCAGTTTACAAAGCCAACTTATAAGATGATAAAGAAAAAACAGGATAATCTGAGAGAAAGCATGGCCTCAAAGCTTGAGAATTTTGAAAAAGAGCTTCCTGTTATCGTTAAATCATTTAAGAATAAGCTGTGGTCATCCCTTGATGGTGTTATATCCAAGTATATGAGAATTTATGGACCGTATGGTGCTATTGATATTATAGGTGCACCCAGTGCAGGTGTTGCAGATTCTACAAAGGGAATGGTTGCTGAAATCAAGAAGCTTGCCCAAAAGCATAAAGATTATACTCCGTCAGGAGAGTACAGCCGTATTATTGAATCAATCAAAGAAATTGTTGCGAAACGTTTCTTTACATTTCCGTCAGCTAAGCGTGAGACAGAGAATGGATATTTTGATGCATGTATAAAGGAAACTCTTGCTGCTGAGAGAAATAAAATTATAGATGAAATGGATGCACAGGATATATTTGGCGATACTTTGAGATGGCTTCAGGCAAGAGCTGAAAGACTTGATGATATTTATTCACAGTTTGGAGAGGATTTGAAGAATTCCATAGAGGATATGTCAAATGATGGTAAGAGTACGGTTACAAATATATTAAAGCGTGCAAAGCATCATGAATTCTTCCCTTCTGATTATATTACAGAGAAGCGTATCAACGAGGTTAAGAACGGTATTATCAAGCTTATGCTGGATAACGAGTCGAATATTGATAATGGAAGAATCGTACCTGTCAAGGATGAAATGGAGAAAATATATCGGGAATTATTCTCGGGAATCGGTGCGTTTGGTCCTGAAAAGATGATTTCAGTTGCGTTCTCTGAGAAGAAGCTTACAGAGCATGAGTTGAATGTTATGTTTGGTTCTCCCACAAATGACAGAAGAACCGAGGTTATGGAGGATGCGGCAAGAGCCTTTGTGGATGATATTAAAGCGGAGAAGGTTCTTTGTAATCTGAAAGACGGTTATGAAAAGAAGCTTCTGAACAAAAAATATATATCTGTTCCAAATACGATGCCATATTTCAGTAAAGCAGTTAAATCAATCCTTATGGCTGAACCATACAAAGAGAAGGAGGACTCTATTACCTTAAACCCTGGTGAGATAGAAATCTCTATTGACGATATGTTTATAGGTGTTCCGGCATCTATGATGCAGTGTGTAGCAGATATGCAGATGGCATACAATTCTGTACAGGGGTATATGGGACTCCATATTGATGAGGTAAACAGAGATATGCGTCAGTATCCTGATTTGATTAATTTAAACGCATAAATTATTGAATGAATATAGAACAAGCAGGCTCTGGTATTTACTGGAGCCTGTTTCAGACTATAGAAATTTAGGATTATGTCACGGGAATTTCATAGGGAGATAGTTCATGGATTTGTACTATATGAATATAGATTGTCTTTTAAATATGGACAAGATAAACGATTACAAAAAAACACTTTCGGAATACCGTATCGCTAAAATTGACAAATGCAAGCTGCTTAAGAATAAGGCACAGAGTTTTGGCGTGGGATATATATTATCCGATTTACTCCGAGATAGGGGAATTGATGAAAAGAAGGTATGCTATATGGAAAATGAGCATGGTAAACCGTTTTTGAAGGATTATACGGATATTTATTTTTCCATATCTCACTCAGATAGTATTGTCGCCGTTATTCTGGATGAAAAACCCTGTGGAATCGATGTAGAAAAAAGGAAGCCTTATTCACAGGCCGTTGTAAACAGAGTATTTTGCGAGAATGATAAAAAGCTTATGGAACAGGCTGCAGGACATCATTATGATGAAGCGGCAAATCTGTTTGCAAAAATCTGGACAAGAAAGGAAGCTATCGGTAAGCTGTCCGGTAAGGGCCTTGATTTTACGGATGAGCTTCAAAGAAATGAAATGGATGATAAATATTTGGAAAGTCATGGAATATATGGTATAACATGTAATGTTGAAGAGGATTTTTTTATTAGTGTTGTTTCGTTAAATCCTGATATAAGAGGTGTTGTACCGGTTAAAAAGGTATTTGAATAAAGCCGATACCAAAATAAAGGGTGTAAAATGCTTTGAATAAAAAGAAAGAGAGAAGAGATATTTGCGTATTAATTCAGAATTGGTGAAAAGATATCTATTATTTTTAATAGGCTTGTTTGTAAATGCTATGGGTGTTGCACTTATTATCATTGCAGCACTTGGAACATCACCTATTGCAGTAATTCCATATGTGATGAATGCCGCAACGGGTATTAGCGTAGGAACATTTACGTTTATACTGAATATGATTTTGCTTGTGATACAGATATTGCTGTTGGGAAAGAAATTTCCGCTTTATCAGCTGTTGCAGATACCTGTTTCACTGGTATTTGCAATATTTGTTGATTTATGCCTGAATTTGTTTGAATTTCTTGCATCGGGAAATTATGAAACCCAATTTTGTATTCTGATACTTGGCTGTATAGTAAGGGCCCTTGGGGTCAGTATTCAGGTTCTTGCAGATGTTGTCATGCTGTCAGGAGAGGCTGTAGTTAAGGCAATTTCAGTCAGGTTTGAAAAGAATTTCAGCACTGTAAAAATTATAGTGGATTTTGTGATGGTAGTTATAGCTGCTATTCTTTCTTATGCTTTTATGGGAATATTAGTGGGAATAAGAGAGGGAACTATTATTGCAGTTCTCTTGATTGCTCCATGCTCGGCATTTTTTACAGGCAAGATGTATTTCATTGAGAAGTATCTTGGAGGAAATGAACAACCTGAGGAATCAGAGCAACAGGTTCAGCCGACAAACGGTATCGTTATCACAATAAGCTCCGATTACGGCAGTGGTGGACACAAGATTGGGCACATTATTTCAGAGCAGCTCGGATATAAACTATATGGAAGAAATCTGGCAAATATGGTCAGCAAGGAATCCGGATTCAGTAAGGCCTATATCAGAGCACATGATGATAGTTTGTATAAAAACTGGTATGAGAAAATGTTTACAGAGGCGGTGTCCATTCCGGGAGGTATGCTTGACCCATATGCAAATATATTTGAGGCGCAGAAAAAGATTGTGTCAGGACTGACCTCAGAAAACTGTGTTATTATAGGACATTGTGCCAACTATATTTTAAAGGACTGTCCGCGGGCAATTCATATACATATCCACTCTGATTTAGAGCGCAGACTGTCACGCATAAAACGTGATTATAGAATTAGTGAGCAGGCGGTAAGAACCCTTTTGAATAAGAGAGATAAATCCCGCTCCGCATACTATACTCATTTCACAGGAGAGAATTGGAAGGATTTTGATAACTACCATATAACAATAGACAGTGGCTTGCTGGAAACAGAGGAAACCGCAAAAATTCTTCTTGATATTATTAACACGATGAAAGCAAGAATTGATGCGTAGAGGATTTGAAACCGGATATATACCTGAGACCTTAACGAACCAAAGGTGAGTTTAGTTATCATGGTATCATGGAGATACTATAAGGAGATAAAACGATGAGCAAGAAGGCAACGAAGGCACTCAATAATAAGTATTATGTGGCAAGATATAATGCTTCAAAAAAAGATGAAAATTTCACAAGCAGGGAGAAAACTGCTGAAATTCTTAGTATAGACAGAACGAGACTGTCCAGAATAGAGCTTGGAACCGTTGTTCCATATCCGGAAGAGGTGCTTGCCATGTCAAAGGCATATGATTTGCCGGAGCTCTGTAACATATATTGTTCTACGGAATGCCCGATAGGAAGGGAAACGATAAAGCCTATCAATGCGGACAGTCTGGACAGACTGATACTTCAGTTTCTTGGTTCCTCACAGAAGATGGAGCACATCACTGAACAGCTGATAGATATAACGGAAGACGGAATGGTAGATGAGACGGAGCTTGCAAAGTTTGATGCGGTTTTGCTTGAACTTGAAAAAATGTCTGTAAATATACAGTCGCTCATGTTGTGGGCAAAAAAGAATAAGGATGCAATCAATAATTCTAAGAAGTAAGAGGATATATAGAAATGGCTGATAAAAATATTGTAAATGAGATTAATAAAAGAAGAACCTTTGCGATTATTTCTCATCCTGATGCAGGTAAAACAACATTGACGGAGAAATTTTTGCTGTTTGGTGGTGCTATCAATACGGCAGGCTCAGTAAAGGGCAAGGCAAATTCAAAATATGCGGTATCAGACTGGATGGATATCGAAAAGGAGAGAGGTATTTCCGTCACATCATCAGTGCTTCAGTTTAATTATGACGGATATTGTATCAATATTCTTGATACGCCGGGCCATCAGGACTTCTCTGAGGATACCTATCGGACACTGATGGCGGCTGATTCCGCTGTCATGGTTATCGATGCATCAAAAGGTGTAGAGGCACAGACCATAAAGCTGTTTAAGGTATGTGTTATGAGGCATATTCCTATATTTACATTTATCAATAAGATGGACAGAGATGCAAGAGATACATTTGAACTGCTTGACGACATAGAAAATGTACTGGGGATTCGTACATGTCCTATGAATTGGCCTATCGGTTCCGGAAAGGAATTTAAGGGAGTATATGACAGAAGAACAAAAGTAGTTTCAACATTTCAGGCTGTATCAACAGGGGGTGCCAAGAAGGCGGCTGAGACTGATTTTGATATAGAGGACGAAGCACTTAAGGCACTTATAGGGCCATATCTCTATGAGCAGTTTAGTGAAGAAATCGAGCTTATAGATGGTGCTACAGATGAGATAGACATAGAAAAGGTAAGATGCGGTGAGTTATCACCGGTGTTCTTTGGCTCTGCCTTAAATACCTTTGGTATAGAGCAGTTTTTAAATTATTTCCTTGAAATGACAACACCACCGCTTGGCAGAAATTCATCCGAAGGGGTTATCAGTCCGACCGAGGAACCTTTTTCGGCATTTGTATTTAAGATACAGGCAAATATGAATAAGGCTCATAGAGATAGAATTGCATTTATGCGTATATGCTCGGGTAAGTTTGAGGCGGGTATGGAGGTATATCATGTACCGAGTAAACGAAAGATAAAGCTGTCACAACCGCAGCAGCTGATGGCACAGGACAGGAAGATTGTGGAGGAAGCATATGCAGGAGATGTCATAGGCGTATTTGACCCTGAGCTTTTCTCGATAGGAGATACCTTAACGACAGGCGGAAAGAAGTTTGAATATGAAGGAATACCAACCTTCGCACCGGAGCATTTCTGTCGTGTGGTCCAGCTTAATACGATGAAACGTAAGCAGTTTGTCAAAGGGGTTACACAAATCGCCCAGGAAGGTGCCATACAGATATTCCAGGAATATACAGCAGGTCTTTCCGAAATCATAGTTGGTGTTGTTGGTGTACTTCAGTTTGATGTTTTGAAATACAGATTGGAGAATGAATACGGCTGTGAGATCAGACTTGAACCTATACCATATAATTTCATCAGATGGGTTAAAGACCCTACAATAGACATTACAAAGCTGAAACGTGTAAGTGATGTTAAGAAGGTAAAGGATATGAAAGGCAATCCGCTTTTGCTATTTGCAAATGAATGGGTTATCGCACAGGTTCTTGACCACAATGAAGGTCTTGAGCTGGAAGAGTTCAGAAAGAACTAGAAGGTCATATCATCAAACAAAAATTGGTAGGAATTTGTAGTTTAAATGGGTTCTCTATACTGAATAAGAAATAGCTGGAATGTAAATCCTAGTGTTAGATAAATAATTGGCAATCAGTTCAATATTTGGATTGGTTTCTGACACACGGGAGGAAATTTGATATGGCATTAAACAGAGTTATGATTTGTGGTGTGAATACCTCAAAGCTGCCAATTCTAAGTGAGGACGAGAAAAATCAGCTATTTGACAGGATAGAGCAGGGTGATATGAAAGCAAGACAGACCTTTATTGAGGGAAATCTGAGACTTGTATTAAGTGTTATCCAGCGTTTTTCAAATACAAATGAAAATCCTGATGATTTGTTTCAGGTTGGATGTATCGGTTTAATAAAAGCAATCGATAATTTTGACAGAACACTCAATGTTAAATTTTCAACATATGCCGTTCCTATGATTATTGGAGAGTGCAGACGTTATCTTCGTGACAATAATTCCATCAGAGTATCACGTTCCCTGCGTGATATCGCATACAAAGCAATATATGCAAAAGATATGCTGCTAAAGAAAAATGACCGTGAGCCGACTCTTGAAGAAATTGCGGAAGAGATTTCCATAAGCAAAGAGGATATTGCGATGTCACTGGATGCAATATCATCTCCTTTATCTCTTTATGAGCCTGTTTATCAGGAAGGGGGAGATACATTATATATAATGGACCAGATAAGTGATAAGAAGAATAAAGAAGAAAACTGGGTAGAAAACATTTCATTAAATGAAGCAATGAAGAAATTAAATGATAGGGAATTAAGTATTATTAAACTGCGGTTCTTTGAGGGAAAAACACAGACGGAGGTAGCATCAGAGATAGCCATATCACAGGCACAGGTGAGTCGTCTGGAAAAAAATGCGTTAAAGACGTTACAGAATTTTTTGAGATAATATATAAAAGGGGCTGTCACACTAAGTTCTGATATGCTCCCTTCTGGGTAGACAAGTGAAATAATAAAAACTTGTCACTTAGAAGGGAGCATATTTTATGTCTAAAAGGAAGGTATCTGTTGAAAATAAGATATACGCTGTAAGTCTATATTTGGACGGAAAAGAAAGTCAACGCCGAATTGCATCTATGTTTGATGTCAGCCTGGCTTCAGTGCAGCAATGGATTCGTAATTATGAATCTATGGGTGCAGATGCATTCACATTACAAGGAAATAAAAAATATTCCAAAGAATTAAAACAGCAAGCGGTTTCAGATTATTTAGCAGGGCGCGGTTCCCAGGATGATATCTGTAAAAAATATGGAATCCGCTCAAAATCCAAGTTACAAACCTGGATAAAGAAGTATAATGGTCATGTAGAGTTAAAAACTTCTGGAACAGGAGGAAGCATCATCATGACCAAAGGAAGAAAAACCACATTTGAAGAGCGAGTTGACATAGTTCGGTATTGTATCGCACATGACCATAATTATGCTGAAACAGCTGAGAACTATCAGGTATCCTATCAACAGGCACGCAGTTACACCATTAAATACGAATCTGGCGGAGTGGAAGCTTTGAGGGACAAGCGTGGGAAACGGAAAAATCCTAATGAGATGACGGAAACGGAAAGGTTACGTGCTGAAGTTAAAATTTTAAGAGCAGAGAAGGAACGTGTAGAAATGGAGGTTTCTTTTTTAAAAAAACTCGAAGAGATAGAGAGGAGGCGGGGCTAAGCCTGATTCGTCATGAACATATATACCGGGCAATTAAAGAAGAACAGGAAGAATATCATTATCCTATCACAGACCTTTGTAAACTCGGCAAAGTTTCCAGAGCAGCTTACTATAAATGGTTACATAGAGAAATTCCTGAAAATGAACGGATGAATAAACACATTGCAAATGAAATTGAAAAAATCCATGCAGAGTCACCGGATAAAGGATATCGCAGAATCAGGGATGAATTGGAACGTTACCATGACATAGATGTTAATGATAAACGTGTGCTGCGTATTTGCCGCAAACTGAACATTAAATCAGCTATTAAGTAGGATGCACGAGACAGGCTGAAAATAAACATCCGGACGCTCATCCGTTATTTTTTCCAATAGAGGATTTCAGTATACAAACCGAGGATTTCATACAAAGATTAAAGCTGCCGGCATGGTACAAAGTATGTCAAGAGTAGCGAGATGTATTGACAATGGTCCAATGGAAGGATTTTGGGGAATTTTAAAGAGAGAATGTTACTATGAAAAACGCTTCACTGATAAAGCAACACTCATAAAAATGATTGATGATTATATAGATTACTACAACAACAAACGCTTACAAAGAAATCTAGGTGTTTTAACTCCTATGGAAAAACACAAAATTTATATTTTTTCAATTGTCTACTTGACGGGGAGCAGTTCAAACAGCAGATCTTCCCATCTGCGGTCAACCTCTTCCTGATATTTTACAAGCAGATGCTCATTTTCAGGCTGAAACAGATGCTTAAAATGTCCCTGTGTCTTTAAGAAATCTTTGATTGGAATCTTTTTCTTAGGTACATGATATACGGTTTCAATTTTCGAAAGGGTTGCGCCTGCATTTTCTAATGGACAATCGGTATTAAGAAAAAATTTTTTACATGATATTTTAATTCATATGATTAAACGGTTTCCAAATGTAAAAATTGATTGAATAGATTTAGGAGAGGTCATAGATTGTTATCATACGGAGGGAACCCCATTATAGATAGAACAGATATATGAAAATCATAATTGCTGGTCGGAATCAGAAGGGATGTATTCTGCAATATCGTTTATGTTGCAATTTAAAATTCGGCATAAATCGTTTAATGTAGTGGTGTTCATCGGCTTGTTATTTCGTAATTTATCAATAATCGCACTTGAAATCTTATGTTTATGAATAAGCGTATAAGTAGTTTCTGAAGAATTTTCTAAAGTTTTCCAAAACGGTTTATAGCTAATCATAGGTTTGCGCCTCCTTTTAGTAGTAGATTAATATGCAGTTTCGTTGTTGACTATAGTCAGAAAAAATGACTATAATTTAAAGTAATCAACCGAAAAAAGGGAGGTGTCGTATAAAAAGAAATGAATAATAATTATTATGATTATTTGCATGGCTTTTCATGTATGCGTAGTTGCGGATACCCTAAAACACTGAAAATATTTTACAAATGAAAGGAGAACAAAAAATAAGAAAATGTTAGATTTAAAAAACTATATAACAATATTAATGTTATTGCTAGGTTTATTTATAATGAGCGGCTGCCAATCGCAAAAACGGTTAAAACAAAATCTGGGAGAAGCGATAGCCAGTTATAATACTGGAAGCATCAGTTATGACGAGGCATATGCAGAAATCATGGATGCCTATACAGATGCCAATAACGAGGAAAAACAAAGTTATGTAGATGAACAGCTGGAGCTTCTGGAAAGATTGAAAACCTCCAAGGAAAACTATGAAGCTGCCAATAGTGCGTTTGAAAAATCGGATTATGGATCTGCGATGGAATATTATGATCTGGTCATAGAAGAGGATGATAATTATGAAAGTGCAGAGACACAGATTAAAACTTCTCAGGAAAAGTATATAGAAACTGTGGATGCGCAGGCACAAATTTATTTGGACGATGAAAAATATCAAAAAGCAATCGCAATATATGAAGATGCGCAGAAAGTATATGATGATGGCAACACTGATGGGAAAATATCAGATATAGAGGAAATCTATCGAGAAGATCTGGAAACAAAAGCGGAAACCAGTGTAGTAGATAGAGATTGGAAATCAGCAATTACAACCTATGAGACATTATATGATTATTTCGAAGACGAGACATATACTGTTGCTATCACAAATGCAAAAAATGAATGTATCAATGATGCCATTGCTGAAGCAGAGGATTTTCTCAGTCAGGGAAATTATACAGATGCTAAATCTGTCATTGCATCAGCACAAAACACTGTAGGTATTGATGATGAATTAGATACTGAACTAGCAAGAATAGAAAGTTATGTACCAGTCAGTTTGAGAGATTTGAATACATTTTATGCGGATGACCGCTTATATAATTGGTCAGAAAATGATAAGGATAATTTAGGTAATACTTATACAACAGGGATATATAATGACGTAGAGGGCTTTGTCGTTTCAAGATCGTATGTTGCGTCTTACTTATTGGATGGAGAATATGATATTTTAGAAGGAAAATTTGTATTACACTGGGAAACAAAAAATTATACTAATGGTAAAATAAATAATGCACAACTAAAAATATATGGTGATGATAAGTTGCTCTATGAATCGGGATTGATGTATGGAGGCGTACAACCAGAGGATATAAGTGTAGATATATCAGGGGTGAATGAACTAAAAATAGAATTTGCCTCTTATGGTTCTCATATCCAAGTTGGCTTTGTAGACCCTATGCTTTCCAAGACATATACGCCGCTTGATTAATGATAAATCAGATATATAAAGAATGATAGGAGAAATAAACTGATGAACAAAGATAATAAAAAAAGAAGAAAAATTAATATTGGAATCAGGATTTTTATTGTTGTTATGATATTAATTCAGTTAGCTATAGCAATTACAAGAGTGGTATTGATTATATTAGAAACAGAATGGTATATTTTGGGAGAAGAAGTGTTATGGGAAAACATATTGGGTGCTATAGATACACCAATATTTTGTATAGGAGCACTTATATGTATCTGGGGAATAATCATTATGCTGGAAAAGATAGGGCTTAATAAAGCATATGATGAAAATCCAACCGAAGGAGATAAAGCAACATATCAGCAGATGGTAACTAATCGACATGTATATACCAATCAGCAGTCAGCAGTAAATTGTCAGCAATATGCCAACAGTCAGCTATACAATAATCAGCAACAGTATGCCAACCAACAGCCATATGGAAATGGTTATCAGCAGCATACAAATAATCAATGATATGATTGAAACTGTTTTGGAAACTGCCAAGTCTAATCTATAGTAATAATTAAATAGACTTTGCATTTATATTGTGATATACTGCAACTAAATACATAAATTACAATAAAAAAGACGAGGTGGTGCTTATATGACAGATAGTGAAAAACTTGATCTGATTCTTGCAGATATACAAGAGTTAAAACACCATACAACAAGCATTGAATTGCATCTTGAGAATACTACAGATAAGAATATTCAGTTGATAGCTGAAAACTTTATTGAACTAATAGAGAAGTTAAATCAAGCTATTCCGGTAGCAGATAAAAATCTTGCATATGAAGTAAAAGTCAATTATCTTGTGAGTGAAGTTAGCAAATTGAAACAAGAAATTGCAGAGCTTAAAAGCAAGATCGCTTAATAATACGACATAACGATATATGATGTGTGAAGAAAATAAAAGGGGCTGTCGCACTAAGTTCTTGATATGCTCCCTTCTGGGTAGACAAGTGAAATAATAAAAACTTGTCACTTAGGAGGGAGCATATCAAATATTTGGATTAATCGTTTTATGATATTTTATCTAATCGTTGTCTGTCAGGATAGGTCCCATATCGAAATCCTTGAAATCAAGATTTTTAAGATAATTTGCTTCAGGATTTGCTTTTTCAAGCTCGTCCTTCATCCTTTCAATTTCTTCCTTTGGAAGACCACTCATGGCGACAACCTCATCAACATCTATGTGACCCTTGAGCATACGCTCTGCCATATCATAAAGTGCCTTTGTAGAATTGTTCATATTTTACATCTCCTTTATTCCATAATTAATTAAGACCGGCAAGATATGACTCATTGATATCAATTACCTTCTTTATTGCATTTGGTCCCGGCGCACCGATGGTATTACGCTTTTCAACACATTCCCGCATGCTGATGGCTGCGTAGATATCCTCTTCAAATACAGGATTTATTTTTTTGTATTCTGAAAGTGGAAGCTCATCAAGAGAAATATTCTTTTCAATACATAAAAGCACAAGCTGCCCTACAATACCATGTGCATCTCTGAACGGGACACCATGATTTACAAGGTAATCGGCAGCATCAGTAGCATTGGTAAATCCATTCTTGGCGGAAGCCTCCATATTCTTTTTATTCACGGTCATGGAAGAAATCATCCCTGTAAACAAAGCGATACATCCCTTAACGGTATCAATGGCATCAAAGGTAAATTCCTTGTCCTCCTGCATATCCTTGTTATATGCAAGTGGAATACCCTTCATTGTTGTAAGAAGAGATGTAAGCGCACCATACACACGACCTGTTTTTCCTCTTACAAGCTCTGCAATGTCAGGATTCTTCTTCTGTGGCATAATAGAGCTTCCTGTGCTGTACGCATCATCAAGTTCAACAAATTGATATTCATTTGAATTCCAGATGATGATTTCTTCTGAAAAACGGCTTAAATGCATCATAATGGTTGAAAGCGCAGATAAAAGTTCTATGCAATAATCCCTGTCAGCAACGGAATCCATACTATTTAAGGTTGGACCTGTAAAATCTAAAAGAGAAGCGGTAAGTTCTCTGTCAAGCGGATAAGTGGTTCCTGCGAGGGCGCCTGAACCAAGCGGACAGAAGTTCATTCTGTCATAGATATCACATAATCGGCTATAATCACGTTTGAACATTTCCATATAGGCACCCAGATGATGCGCAAGTGTAATCGGCTGTGCCTTTTGGAGATGCGTAAATCCCGGCATATAGGTATCAATATGTTCTTTCATCATGTTATGAAGTGTTGTAAGCAGGTTTTTAACAAGCTCCTTAAGCGCTGTTATTTCATCACGAACATAAAGCTTCATATCAAGAGCTACCTGGTCATTACGGCTTCTTCCGGTGTGGAGCTTCTTGCCCGTATCACCGATACGGTCTATCAGATTTGCCTCCACAAAGCTGTGGATATCCTCATACTTTGATGAAATCTCCAAAGTTCCGTTTTCTACATCCGTAAGGATGCCGTTTAATCCGTCTATGATCAAATCTCTTTCCGCCTCCGTTAAGATGCCTGAAGCGGCAAGCATCATTACATGGGCGATACTTCCTCGGATATCCTGCTTATAAAATTTCTGGTCAAAGGATATTGATGCGTTGAAATTGTATACTAACTGGTCCGTTTCTTTTGTGAAACGGCCACCCCAAAGCTGTGCCATATTATTACCTCTTTTCGTATCGTTATCAATGTTCAGAACGGTATATGTAAAAATGTATTTTCCTTAATAACACATACTTCGACGTTGAACAGATACATTTTACAACATAAGAAGTTCTTTATCAACCACCAGTATGATTAAAAAAATACATTAGAATCTTTAATTTTTGCTCAGAGAGGAATTGGCTATTATTAAATTTGTTCAACTAGGCAGAATTCATCAATATCAGTTAAAAAATGAATAATATCAGATCGTCAGGTGAGTCCACATAAGAATCTAAAATGTATTTGCAACTATGTTCTCTTAATGTTAGAATATCCCTATCTTTGGGAGGTTACTGAATAAGGAATGAAAAAGGGTATAATCTTTTTAAAGGGAATTGTTCTTGCCTGCTCACTTGTGTTGATTTTGGCATTGGGAAGATGGGTTTTCTTTAATATAATTAAGCAGGACTGTATACTGGATGGATTGGTGAGCTTTCGTGAGGCAGTTATTGATGATATGGAGGCGGGAAAGGATTCTGCTATTTACTATGTAAAGAATGTAAAAAAGAATGATGTCCATATGATAAATGAATATATTGATTCGGCATATGGCAATGTTGACACATATAGGGTTATATTAGAGTCAGGGGATTATCTGGCTATTCAGCTTAATTTCGTTTTGTCAGATAATTATTATGTTATACGGAAGTATCTTTATGGTGAAGAGATTCCTGATGAAAGACCAAAGGCTAAGGAAATATATGATGTTATAAAGACATTTATTGATAATAACATAACCTTAAAAATGACTGATTTTGAAAAAGAAATAGCAGTGCATGATTATATCGTTCAAAATTGTGTATATGGATTTCCAAAGAATTCAGATGATGCATATACATCATATGGCGTGCTTGTATCAAAGACAGGTGTTTGTGATGGTTATGCGGAAGCATTTTTTATGTTTATGTCGTGTCTTGGCATAGAATGTGATATTGTTGTAGGGGATACAAGTGAAGGATTACATGCATGGAATCAGATAAAGTTGGGGGATGAATGGTATCATGTAGATTTAACGTGGGATGATTCACTTCCTGATATGGGAACATATGTAAAACACACCTATGTAAATCTGGACGATAATGCGATACGGCAAAATCATAGCTGGCAGGAACAGTTTTATAATGCATGTACATCAGATAAGTATCATTTCTATAAAAAGAAATTTTATTATTACAGCAGCTATGAGGATTTTACAAAAGGAATCAAAATGCAGTATGGCAGATCAAGTGTGCTTGAGGCGGCTGTAGAGGATATGCAGGAGAACCCTGATTTGTCGTTTCTGTTTGGCAACGGTGGTGTAAGAACGGTAAATTATGTTCTTGAGGATATGGGTGATTATAAGGTGATTGTAATTTATTTGAACAAATAGAATAATATACGAGCGTTTGGTTACATTTTATAAGGGGATGTTTTTATGAAGAAGAATTCAAAAGAGAGCTTTATAAAGGAGATTTCGGATGCATTATCAGGCAGGGTTCCTGCTGATAAGTATTATGAGGTGATTCATTATTACGAGAGCTATTTTAAAGATGAATTGAAGAAAGGGAGAAGTGAGGAGCAAATATGTACTTCTTTGGGTTCTCCGAGACTGATTGCTAAGTCAATCATAGAGAGTCAGGCAGATGCGGCAGGCGGAGAACGCATTTATGATGCTCCAAATGAGAGCGCGTATAGAAAAAGAGAAGAGTCAAATAGCCGAGATGATACACCAAAGGGCTGGCATATAAACATGGATGAGACAGGTAAGACAAGTCTTGCATTTGGAAGACTGGATTTTAGCTCAGTAGTGGGAAAAATCGTTATGGTATTATTGCTGATGCTTCTGATATGTGTTGTTTTAGGCATTATATATATTGGTGCTAAAATATTCTTTTATGTTATATTACCTGTCGTAATTATACTGTTGATTATAAATATTATTATAAGTTTTATCGGAAGGAGATGAACGCATGGAATATGTCGTGAGTGTTTTATAATTAGCATATTCTGTCATACAATAATATAGACAGTATTTCATAAGAAATATTGTGATAAAGCAAAAAAGTTCTTGACATTTCCTTCCTGTGACAGTATACTTACAAAGGTGTTCAGCAGAACACATATGTAACATGGGATCTTAGCTCAGCTGGGAGAGCATCTGCCTTACAAGCAGAGGGTCACAGGTTCGAGCCCTGTAGGTCCCATTTACAACAATTCAATATGGCGGGATAGCTCAGTTGGCTAGAGCATGCGGTTCATACCCGCAGTGTCGAGGGTTCAAATCCCCCTCCCGCTACTGCAAGAGAGAACGGAGTAATACTCCGTTTTTTTAATATAGTTGAAATAAAGGGGGATATATATGAGAATAGGAATGGGATATGATGTCCATAAATTGGTAGAAGGAAGAAAGCTTATACTTGGAGGAGCAGATATTCCATATGAGAAGGGACTTCTTGGTCATAGTGATGCAGATGTTCTTGTTCATGCGATTATGGATGCGTTACTTGGTGCCGCTGCACTTGGCGATATAGGAAAGCATTTTCCTGATACAGATGAAAAATATAAGGGGGCAGACAGTATGGTATTGCTCGCGGAGGTAAAGAAACTTCTTGATGAAAAGCTGTTTTTTATTGAAAATATTGATGCTACAGTTATCGCACAGCAGCCAAAGCTTGCTCCGTATATAGATACAATGCGCAGCAACATAGCCAGGGTTCTTGGACTTGATATAGGCAGGGTAAATATAAAGGCAACAACAGAAGAAAAGCTGGGATTTACAGGTCAGGGGCTTGGAATTAGTTCTCAGGCTGTATGTTTACTTGAAACGGTAGGAAATTACAGCTATGATGTAATGGATTCCACATTGGGCTGTGCAGGTTGTACAGGTTGTCAGAGAAGATATATGGATTAGGAATTTGTAGTGGATAAGGATTTACAGAATGTATTATGGAATCATTGAGAAATCACGGCTGGCGCAGGTAAGGGCACTTTGGAAAGCTGCTTTTGGAGATAGCGAAAGCTATATGGATTTTTATTTTGAACATATATTTCCTCAAAATATTGTTTTGGGTGCGATAGAAAATGACAATCTTATTTCTATGGTTCATTTGAACCCGTATACGGTTTGTTTTGAAGGGAAATATCTCAATACGCATTATATTGTGGGTGTGGCAACTGCTTCAGAATACAGAAGACGTGGAATTATGAAAAGGCTTTTGAAGATGGGGATAGATTATTTGCAGGCAGCAGGAGAGCAATTTACGTATCTTATGCCGACAAAGGAAGTGTATTATAGAAGCCTGGGCTTTGAAAATTATGAGAGCAGCTATCTTGTACCAATAGGGAGATTCCAGGGAGTGGAGGTAAATCAAGACCTGAATATAAGAACTGTAGATTGTGTTGAAGAAAAGCTGTTACAGGTGTTCAATAACAAACTGAAATCCCGATATGATTTATTTGTTCCAAGAGATATGAAATATGCAAAGCTGCTTGACAGACAGTGCAGGGCTGAGTCTGGCAGGGCATATATATTATGTAAGAATAATGGAATACAGGCGATGTTTGGTATGATGAAGGGAGAAAAGACCTATGAGTGTGCAGAATATATATCCCTCAATTATAGCGTAGAGGAAATCATCAGCATCTACACATTACTTGGATACGACAGACCTGAATCTGTTGAGATATTTGGAGCAGAGCCATTATTTAAAGGAAAACGATTCAATGTCTCTAAAGGCAAGGGGATCATGTATAAAAATTTATATAATGGTTTTTCAAATGACATATTTTGTGATAAAATGCTAATGATTAACGAAATTGTATAAAGAAAAAGGAGATATTTTATGTTAAATGATGGATATGCAGAACATATAGTTAAGACAAAAACTCCCGGCGGTGTTATAGCGGTAATGGTGTTAGGAGTATTGATAAGTGTGCTTGGTATATTTGCCGTGCTGATAGCTGGATGGGGATTTTCATTAATTCTTATAGGCGTGGTTGCTTTTTATCTTGCTTTTTCAAGAAGAAAAAATGAGCTTGAATATATTATGGTAAATGAAGACATAGAAGTTGCAAGGATTATTGCGAAGAAGTCGCGCAAGACGATGTTTAGTTTTAGCAACAGTGAGGTAAAATATATTGTAAGACCCGATTCTATCTATCTGGATAATGAAATCAGAGCCGGCAGAAACACTCAGATAAAAACAAGAGATTACACTTCAAGGGATAAAAGCGGAAAAGAAAATGTGTATGTATTTGTAATTAACAGAAGCGGTGCTGTAGAATTTGTTTATTTGGAGCTGTCTGATAAAACAGTAGAACATATAAATAATTTCTTTAAAGGGAAATATAAAGATTAATCGGTATAATATAATCTTCATGGCAGATACTAATGTAAGAATAATTAATTTGCAAAGCAGATTGCTTACATATGCAGAGGTGTTTGTTATGAAGATTTGTTTTTTTAAATATATGACTATTTTTTTGACCGGTGGAATGATATATTACTTTATGGAGATATTTACAAGAAATTACTCTCACTTTTCGATGATAATATGTGGCGGTCTGTGTACCGTATGCTGCGGTGCCATAAACCAAATCAAAAGAAATATCGGGATTATATGGCAAATGCTGATTTCATCAATCATAATTACTGTATTGGAATTCATAACAGGGTATATTGTGAATATAAAGCTTCATATTGGTGTATGGGATTATTCATACCTTCCGTTTAACATTATGGGGCAGGTATGTCTTTTATATTCAGGGCTGTGGATGTTTCTTTCCCTATTTATTATTTTTCTAGATGATGGAATAAGGCATTTTTTCTATGATGAAGAGCTGCAGGAATATAAATTAATATAGTGAAGTAAAAAATATGGGAGGCAATATAGCCATATCACATAGGGGAGAAGTTGGATAAAGCTAAATTACATCCCATAAAGTTTTTGTGTGTGTATCATATAAAAGTTTGTGAGAAATTACTTAACCTCCAAAGGAGTAACCTTAAGTCCTTTGTAGAGTTTCGTATAAAGGTTTCGTTCATCTGAATAAAGCATGGTACCTCTGGCATCACGTACTATGTAGGCATATTTATTCTTCTGAACATTCATATAGAGAACTTCATCAACATTAAGTTCTTTTGCCTTAACCTTAGCCAAACTGACACTAAGCGGCTCAAGTTTGTACTTTTTTACTGCCTGTTCAACTGTCATGGCTCACACCTCCAATAATTACTAGATTTTAACACTTTTAGTAACTATCTATAGTATATTGTAAAGATATAACAAAGTCAATTAGTAATATTGCATAAAAAAGAAAAAAGAGGATTGATAAAAATTAAAATATATAGTCTTTTTTCATAAAAAAGGAGAAAAAAATGGTTAAAAATACTAATTATTATATGCTGATGGAAAAGCAGATAGAAGAATATAGTAGATTAGAAGAGAAAAAGAAGCTTCTTCTCCATTGCTGTTGTGCCCCATGCAGCAGTCATTGTCTGGAGGTCTTACATAAATATTTTGATATCACAGCATATTTCTACAATCCCAATATTACGGATTATGATGAATATATCAAAAGATATAATGAGCTGCACCGTTTTGTAAATAATGTATATATGGATAAAACGGTAGATACGTTTCTGGAGGAGCATGATAGCCGGACGTTTCTTGATATGGCAAAGGGACTGGAGCATTTGCCGGAGAGAGGGGCAAGATGCTATGAATGTTATAAGCTGCGTCTTGATAAAAGTGCAAGGTATGCAAAAGAAAACGGATTTGATGTATTTACAACGACACTTTCTATCAGTCCCCACAAAAATGCCACGTGGCTCAACGAGATAGGAGCAATGTTGTCTGATGAATATGGCATTACATATTTATACAGTGATTTTAAAAAGAAAAACGGCTATAAACATTCAATCGAGCTGTCAGAGCAATATGGTCTATACAGACAAAACTTCTGTGGCTGTGAGTTCAGCAGGAGATAATACAGAGTTTTGAAATGAATATCAAATATCAAAAAACGATGTAGTTAAAAAAAAAGATCTGAAATTAGGCAGTACAATAGATTGAATTGATGTAATGGGATGATAGCAGAGATATGATTCACTATCAATCAGCAGCATACATTTTCGACATTTATTTCAAAAAAATGTTGTACATGAATGATAAATGTGATAAAATTTATGAAATTGAGAAAAAAGAGGCAAAGGTGCGGGTTTTTATGGAAGATCCCATTTTACTCTTTTTTTTTGAGCAAAAATAGAGAAATAAGGAAAGGGATGGAATTATGAAAGCTTTTTTAATACTTGAAGATGGACATGTTTTCGAGGGTAAAAGCATTGGCTCTTCCAAAGAAATCATCAGTGAGATTGTATTTAATACATCTATGACCGGTTATCTGGAAGTGCTGACTGACCCTTCATATGCAGGACAGTCAGTCTGTATGACATATCCGCTTATTGGTAATTACGGAGTATGCCATGAGGATATGGAGGCAGAGCGGCCTTGGCAGTCAGGATTTATCGTAAGAGAGCTGTGTAAGGTTCCAAGCAACTTCAGAAGTGAGCTTAGCATCAATGAGTTTCTTGTTGCCCAGGACATTACGGGTATTGAAGGAATTGATACAAGAGCTCTTACAAAGATTCTCCGCAGCCAGGGTGTTATGAAAGGCATGATTACAACGGATGAGAATTATAATCTGGAAGATTCCATACAGAGGATTAAAGCATGGAATATGGGACATGTTGTTCTCGATGTTACCTGCAAAGAAAAAATGGTTTATCCGGGGAATGGCTACCGGGTTGCTGTTGTTGACCTTGGGGTAAAGAAAAATATTGTCAAGTCTCTTGTTAATCGTGGGTGCCATGTAACCGTGTATCCGGCAGAGACTCCTGCGGAAGAAATTATTGCCGATGCACCGGACGGAATCATGCTCACAAATGGGCCCGGGGATCCAAAATCATGTCAGGTTACAATCAAAGAAGTGAAAAAGCTATTCGATACAGACATTCCTATTTTTGCCATTTGTCTTGGCCATCAGCTGCTTGCCCTTGCAAATGGTGGTGATACAGAGAAAATGAAATACGGTCATAGAGGTGCAAATCATCCTGTAAAAGATTTAAAGACAGGAAAGGTGTATATTTCCACCCAAAATCATGGTTATATGGTGAAGGAAGAGAGTCTGGACAGAAAGGTCGCAGAGGTAAGCTTTATCAATGTAAATGACGGTACCGTTGAGGGTGTACATTATCTTGGTAAGAATGCACAGACGGTACAGTTCCATCCGGAAGCCTGCGCAGGTCCGCTTGATACAGGTTTCTTGTTTGATACATTTATGAATATGATGGAGGTGTCTAAATAATGCCAAAGAATCCTAATATAAAAAAAGTGGTAGTTATCGGTTCCGGTCCTATTGTAATCGGTCAGGCAGCAGAGTTTGATTATGCAGGAACACAGGCTTGTCGTTCGCTTAAAGAAGAGGGACTTTGCGTCGTTCTTATAAATTCAAATCCTGCAACAATTATGACGGATAAGGATATTGCTGATAAGGTATATATAGAACCCCTGACAGTCGATGTTGTAAAAACTGTTATTGAAAAAGAAAAGCCTGACAGTCTGCTTCCGACTCTTGGAGGTCAGGCGGCCTTAAATATTGCCATGGAGCTTGAAGAGTCAGGCTTTCTTAGAGAACATGATGTCATGCTTATCGGAACATCGGCGGCTACAATAAAAAAGGCTGAGGACAGACTGGAATTTAAAAAGACAATGGAGAAGATACATGAGCCGGTTGCACCGTCTGAGGTTGTTACAACCGTTCAGGGCGGACTTGATTTTGTCGCTAAAATCGGTTATCCTGTCGTACTCAGACCGGCATATACACTCGGCGGTTCCGGTGGTGGTATCGCCAATAATGAAGAAGAATTTATTGAAATCCTTATGAACGGGCTCAGGCTCTCAAGAGTTGGACAGGTTCTTGTAGAGCGATGTATTGCCGGATGGAAGGAAATAGAGTATGAGGTTATGCGTGATGCAAACGGAACATGTATTACTGTTTGTAACATGGAAAATCTCGACCCTGTTGGTGTACATACAGGTGATTCTATTGTTGTAGCGCCATCGCAGACCCTCGGTGATAAGGAATACCAGATGCTGAGAAGCTCGGCACTCAATATTATTTCCGAGCTGAATATAAAGGGTGGATGTAACGTACAGTTTGCTCTTCATCCTACAACATTTGAATATTGTGTCATAGAGGTAAATCCGAGAGTAAGCCGTTCTTCGGCACTTGCTTCTAAGGCGACGGGTTATCCTATTGCAAAGGTATCTGCCAAGATTGCACTTGGTTATAATCTGGATGAAATTAAGAATGCCATTACAAAGAAAACATTTGCCAGCTTTGAACCGACTCTTGACTATGTAGTCGTTAAAATACCGAGACTTCCGTTTGATAAGTTTATCTCTGCCGACCATGATTTGACCACACAGATGAAGGCTACAGGTGAGGTTATGAGTATCTGTACAAACTTTGAGGGTGCTCTTATGAAGGCACTCCGTTCTCTTGAACAGCATGTGGACAGCTTGTGGTCCAGCCGGTATAAAAATATGACGGATGATGAGGTGTTGTCACTTCTTCATCATGTTGATGACAGACGGATTTATGTGATTGCTGAGTGTATCAGACGAGGCATTTCATACGACCAAATTCATGACATTACCAAGATTGATAAGTGGTTCATCGATAAAATCAATAATCTGGTTAAGGCTGAACATGAAATTATTGCTTCCGAAGGGAATATCTCAAAGACGCTTATGAAAGAGATTAAGAGACTTGAGTTTCCGGATAAGGTTATCGGAAGATTGACTGGTAAGAGCGAAAAGGAAATCAGACAGATGCGCTATGAATATGGCATAACAGCGGCATTTAAGATGGTTGATACATGTGCTGCCGAGTTTGATGCGGCAACCCCATATTACTATTCATGCTTTGACGGTGTGAATGAGGTTGTGGAAGACCACTCAGTAAAGAAAGTAATGGTCCTTGGTTCAGGTCCGATCAGAATCGGACAAGGTATTGAGTTTGATTACTGTTCCGTTCACAGTACATGGGCATTTGCCAAAAAGGGTTATCAGACCATCATTGTTAACAACAATCCTGAAACTGTCAGTACGGACTTTGATATAGCAGATAAATTGTATTTTGAGCCGCTTACGGCTGAGGATGTGGAAGCAATCGTGAATCTTGAAAAGCCGGACGGTGCAGTAGTACAGTTTGGAGGACAGACAGCCATTAAGCTGACGGAGGCACTTATGGATATGGGTGTTCCGATCCTGGGTACAAGTGCAGAAAATGTAGATGCTGCGGAGGATAGAGAGCTGTTTGATGAAATCCTTGAGAAGTGTTGTATTCCAAGACCGGCAGGTAAGACGGTATTTACCCGGGATGAAGCTCTTGCTGCGGCAAATGAGCTGGGTTATCCTGTTCTTGTAAGGCCATCATATGTTCTGGGTGGACAGGGAATGCAAATCGCTATATCCGATAAGGATATTATAGAGTTTATGGATATCATCAATCGTCATACTCAGGAGCATCCGATACTTGTAGATAAGTATATTATGGGTAAAGAGGTTGAGGTCGATGCCGTATGTGACGGAGAGGATATCCTGATACCGGGCATTATGGAGCATGTTGAAAGAGCCGGTATACATTCCGGAGACAGTATTTCCGTATATCCTGCACAGACGCTTTCACCTAAAATTAAGAGGGTTATTGAAGACTATACAAAGAAGCTGGCAAACAGTCTTCATGTTATCGGTCTTATCAACATCCAGTTTATCGCATATGGGGATGAGGTATATGTAATCGAGGTCAATCCTCGTTCAAGCCGTACCGTACCATATATCAGCAAGGTAACAGGTATACCGATTGTCGATCTTGCAACAAGGGTTATTATCGGAGAGAAGATAAAGGATATGGGCTATACACCGGGATTGCAGCCGGAGGCAGGATATTTTGCTATCAAGATGCCGGTATTCTCATTTGAGAAGATACGTGGCGCTGAAATCAGTCTTGGGCCGGAGATGAAGTCCACCGGTGAATGTCTTGGTATCTCCAGGGATTATAATGAGGCGCTTTATAAGGCATTCCTTGGTTCCGGTGTAAATCTTCCGAGAACAAAGAAGATGATTCTGACGGTTAAAGATGCAGATAAAATGGATGCCGTTGAGACGGGCAGACGATTTGCGGCACTTGGTTATGAGATATATTCAACAAGAAGTACATGCAGGGTTCTTAATGAAAACGGTATTCCTGCAAAGTTTATTAATAAGGTTGAAGCTCCTTCTCCAAATCTCCTTGACTTGATTTTGAGCCATGAAATCGACCTGATTATTGATACGCCTTCACAGGGGATAGAGAGAAGTAAAGACGGATTTATCATCAGACGTCATGCTGTTGAAACAGGTGTAACCGTACTGACAAGTCTGGATACGGCAAATGCACTTCTTACAAGTCTTGAGACTGCTGATACAGGCAGACTTTCGCTTGTTGATATCAGCGAATTATAATATAAATGCATATTTTGGGTATCATTTTTTGTGAGATACGCAGATTGAATGATGTTCCAAATTGTGCTAGATTAAGGGCAGAGTGGGGAAATCGCTTTGCCCTTATTTCATTGACGTGCTGATGGCAGGTTCGGAGGCAGCTGCGCAGCGATATAATAAAAAAGGAGATATAATATATGCATAATGTTCCGAAAGACGAGGTGTTTGTTATAGGTCATAAGAATCCTGACACGGATTCTATTTGTTCTGCCATAGCTTACGCTGCGTTAAAAAATATCAAGGAAGAAAAATATATACCAAAGAGAGCAGGCAATATCAATAAAGAAACGGAATTTGTCCTGAAATACTTTGACGTACCTGTACCGGAGTTGGTAAAGGATGTAAAAACACAGGTTCGGGATATCGCTTACAGACTTGTAGATGGAGTATCAGGTGATATAACCATGAAACAGGCATTTGAACTGATGCAAAGTAATGATGCCACAACGCTGCCTGTTGTAGAAAATGGCAAGATAAAAGGAATTGTAACGGTAGGTGATATCGCAGAGGCATATATACTGGAGGGAAATGATAATATACTTCATGTTTCAAGAACCAAATATACACAAATAGCTGAAACAATAGGGGGCAGCCTGATATATGGCAACAGCCATTCCTATGTATCGGATGGAAAGGTTGTAGTGGGAACAGCCCATGTGGAGCTATTGGAGCAGCATATACATGAGAATGATATTGTGATATTGAGTGACAGGGAAGCGACGCAGATTGCGGCTATAAAAAGTGGGGCGGCTATGATTATCGTTTGCCTTGTGGATAAGGTATCAGACAGGGTTATGGAGCTTGCAAGGTGCAGGGATTGTGCAATCGTTACTACGCAAAATGATACCTTTAAGGTAGCAAGGCTGATAGGTCAGAGTATACCGATAAAATATTTTATGGTGAAAGAAGGAATTATGACATTTTATGAGGATGATACCGTTGATAATCTGAAAAATATTATGTCAAAAACAAGGGTGAGATATTTCCCGGTTATCGATGAAAATGGGAATTATAAGGGCCTTGTATCAAGGCGTAATTTTATTAATGCACGAAAGAAACAGCTTATTTTGGTAGATCATAATGAAAGAACCCAGTCTGTAAACGGTGTTGATGAAGCTGAAATCTGTGAGATAATCGACCACCACAGAATAGCCAATATCGAAACCAGAATGCCTGTATATTTCAGAAATCAGCCTCTTGGCTGTACGGCGACCATCGTATATCAGATGTATCAGGAGCAAGGCATTGTTCCTGACAAGAAGATATCCGGGCTCCTTTGCTCTGCGATACTATCCGACACGCTTGTATTCAAGTCACCGACCTGTACAGAGACAGATAAAATGAGTGCGGAAAAGCTGGCGGAGCTTGCCGGCATAGATGTAAATGCGTTTGCCATGGAAATGTTCAGTGCAGGAAGTAATTTAAAGGGAAAATCCATGGATGAGATATTGCATCAGGATTTCAAGAAGTATGATATAGGGGAGATGACTGTTGCAATCGGTCAGATTAATTCTATCAATGAAAAAGAATTGTCAGAAATAAGACTGGATATGGAGAAATATCTTGAAAACTACAACGAACCGGGATGTGACATCGTATGGTTTGTAATGACAAATATATTTGACGAGGGTTCAGGAATTTTGTGTTTTGGTGACGGGGCTGATGTCTTGTGCCGGAATGCATTTGGTATGGAAATAGAAGATGGATATGTATATCTTCCGGGAGTTGTATCACGAAAGAAACAGATCGTTCCGGCTCTTGTTAATGCTGCAAATGCTTTATCGTAGGAGGACAATCATAGATGAAGAAGTATTCTGCTATAATATTTGATTTGGATGGTACACTGTTAAACACGCTTGAGGATTTGGCTGATAGCGTCAATTATGCCCTTTCTGCAAATGATTTTGCCGCGAGAAGTATTGAAGAGGTGCGTATGTTTGTGGGAAACGGTATCAGAAAACTGATTGAGAGAGCTGTTCCTGAAAGCGCGTCAGCAGAGGATATTGACAATGTATTTACGACTTTTAAAAGTCACTATTTGGGAAATATGATGAATAAAACGAAGCCTTATGACGGAATAATGGAGCTGTTGCGTATTTTAAGTGAGAAGGGAATTCTGATGGGCATCGTTTCCAATAAATATGACTCGGGGGTAAAAGGGCTTAACGAAAGCTTTTTTAGCCAATATATAAAAGTTGCCATAGGCGAATCCGCAAGTGTCGCAAAGAAGCCGGCACCTGATACGGTTTATGAAGCGATAAAAGAAATGGGAATAGAAAAAGAAGCTGCTGTATATGTCGGTGATTCTGATGTGGATATTGCTACTGCGGCAAACAGCGGACTTGACTGTATATCCGTAACGTGGGGATTTAGAGATAGGGCGTTTCTCAAGGAAAAGGGGGCGTCTGTAATCATAGATAACCCGCTCGAAATACTGGATTTTGTCATATAGAGGAGCTTTTAAAGAGTGTTTTATATGCTGCTTCGGAATATTGTTTAGAGAGATTATGGAATATGAAAATATATACGGCAAATGATTATATTAAGGATGTATTTGGTGAAAAATTATATAAGCTTTCTTTGAATGCAGGCTGTACATGCCCAAACAGGGATGGAACAGTGGGGGCGAACGGCTGTATATTTTGTAGTGCCAAAGGCTCCGGAGATTTTGGCGCAGAGGCGGCTGAACCTGTTTCGATTCAGATAGAGAAGGAGAAAGAACGTATAAGGGGAAAGGCAAAATGCAGGAGATATATAGCATATTTTCAGTCCTTTACAAACACCTATGGAAATATAGAAGTATTGCGTGAGAAGTATATGGAGGCAATGAAGCATCCTGATATAGCGGCCGTTGATATAGCGACAAGACCGGATTGCCTCGGAGATGAAGTGCTGGAGCTGATTTCCGAGCTTGCGGTCATAAAGCCCGTATGGATAGAACTGGGACTTCAGACGATTCATGAAAAAACATCTAATCTGATTAACAGGGGCTATGAGTTAAGTGTATATGACGAAGCTGTCAGAAAATTAAAAAAGCTTCCGGTTCATATCATCGTTCATATGATTATAGGTCTTCCGTATGAGACCTCTGAGGATATGATTACCACTGCCGGATATATATCCGATAGTGGTGTGCATGGTATAAAATTTCAACTGCTTCATGTTTTGAAAGGAACAAAACTGGCGGATATGTATTGCGAAGGTATGTTTGATGTCCTTTCACTTGAAGAATATACGGATATTTTAATAAAATGTATAAAGCAGATACGAAAAGGCATGGTTATACATAGAATAACAGGAGATGGACCGAAATCAATTCTCGTAGCTCCGCTGTGGAGCGGAGATAAGAAAAGGACTCTTAACTATATAAAAAGAGCAATAGAAAACGCCTGATCAGACCGAACATTCATAAGCTGCCTGGCAGAATATCAGTATATCCTTCCTGTATATTTCGGATACAGAACGATACATATTTAAAACCTTTTGCTCATCTTCAGGGAGTGTTACTTCCGTTGAGAATACATCATATATGTCCTCTGTTTTTATCCTTTTGCCGTCTACGGCATCGTTACATGCCAGAAATAATAAATAATTAATATTTATTTTATATAGCTTCGCCAGCATTACTAATATATCAATATTGGGTGTGCGTTCACCACATTCGTAGTGGGAGTAAGCGGATATTGATATGCCGAGCTGTTTGGCTATTTCTGACTGTTTTAGATTTTTTCCTGTACGGAGAGCGCGAAGTGCGATCCCAAGCTGACTTTTCATTTCTTTCAATGTAGGTTCCCCCTTATATTCGTTTGTCTATAAAAAGCTTGATTAAATCCTGTTCGGCTGGTGACAGCTGTTCAAATGCTTTTATAAAGTCTGTGGATTTGATATGTATTGACATATCAGGAGCATATGAACCGTCTTCATGCAAAGCGTTTGACTGGGATTTTTTTCTGGCATTATGCCGTGAGTATTGTGCGGATATTGTATAGGCAAACAGTAAATCATGATTCAGGAGATTAGACAGTGCCATTGTCTGCTCTATACTGGGTATACATCGCCCTTCTTCGTAGTTTGCGTAACCGGAGCGGGATATTGATATCGCATCGGCTACTTCCTTTTGTGTAAGCCCCATTTTTAGTCTGTAATGGCGCAGCAGGTTAGGAAGTGGGTTTGAATTATCTTTTATCATATATTTTTTCCTTTCGACTTTTTTCCAAATTATACAAATAATATTTTGCAACAGCCGTTTCTTGTAATAAAATGTGGATTTCAATGTAACAAAATTAAAAATTCATATTTAACAATATAATATAAATCGGATTTTGTAAAATAGAATTGTTGAAAAGGTAATGAAATTAAGCAAAATCATTCAAAATATTTGCGTAGATGTATTCCGATATAATATATCGTGGTCTTTTGCGTGTAATTATGCTATAATAATTTATCCCAATGATTGATATGGAGAGTGCGTTTGGGATTTATACATACAAAACATATTTTGAAAGTAAGGATACAAGGAAGAGGAGAACATTATGAGTCTTGCGGATGATATTTTTATTAAAATGTGTAGGGATATTATTGAACATGGCTACAGTACAGAGGGAGAGAAAGTCAGACCCCGATGGGAGGATGGCAGCTATGCCTATACAATAAAGAGATTTGGTGTAGTAAACAGATATGATTTGTCCAAGGAGTTTCCTGCTATTACGCTTAGAAAGACCTATGTGAAATCTGCTGTTGATGAAATGCTTTGGATATGGCAGAAGAAGTCCAATAATGTACATGATTTGAAGAGCCATATATGGGACAGCTGGGCTGATGAGGATGGCTCAATAGGTAAGGCTTATGGTTATCAGCTCGGAGTGAAGCATCAATATAAAGAAGGTATGATGGATCAGGTAGACAGACTAATCTATGATTTGAAGACAAATCCATATAGCAGGCGGATGATGACAAATTTGTATGTACACCAGGATTTGCATGAGATGAATCTTTATCCGTGTGCCTATAGTATGACATTTAATGTAACGGGGGACAGACTGAATGCAATACTGAATCAGCGTTCTCAGGATGTGCTTACTGCAAATAACTGGAATGTAGTACAGTATGCAGTGCTTGTTCATATGATTGCCCAGGTGACAGGTTTTCAGCCGGGCGAGCTGATCCATGTAATTGCTGATGCACATATATATGACAGGCATATTCCGATTGTAAAGGAACTGATAGAAAGACCTACATTTAAGGCTCCGAAATTTACATTGAATCCCGATATAAAGAATTTTTATGATTTTACGCCGGATGATATTACGATTGAAAATTATGAGACGGGACCGCAGGTGAAGAATATACCCGTTGCGGTTTAAGCGATAAATGATTGCGGATTTAGAAGAAGTGGAGATATTAATAAAATGAAGTTTATAGCGGCAGTTGATGAAAATTGGGGGATAGGCTGCAAGGGTAAGCTGCTTGTAAGAATATCAGAGGACCAGAAGTACTTTAGAAATACAACGATGGGACATGTCGTTGTTTTGGGGAGAAAGACGCTTGAAGAATTTCCCCATGCCAAGCCTCTTGCGGGAAGAACGAATATCATATTGAGCAGAGATGAAAATTATAGGGTTGATGGGGCTGCGGTAGTGCACTCTTTGGATGAGTTGATGCGTCTTCTTTCACAGTATGATAAAGAGGAGATATTTATCATAGGCGGACAATCGGTATATGAAAAGCTGATACCCTACTGTGATAGGGCCTATATTACAAAAATATATAAAGCATATGATGCAGATGCATTTATAGAAAATCTCGATGATAATGCTGACTGGAAGCTGGTTGACGAGGGAGAATATCAGTTTTGTGAAGAATTAAAATTCAATTTTAACGAATATGAAAACACAAATTCTATGAAATTTGAATATAATAAACAAATTCAGATGTAATTTTAAGTTCAAAATTCACAAAAAATATTTGTTTATTGCTACATGATGTGTTACAATTTTTATATTGATGCATTACAATAATATGGAGGTACGAGTATGGAAAAGGTTATGATTACATCAGGTACAAGTTTTGAGGGGTATGAGATAGCAGAGTATGGAGATTATCGTTTTACCCAGTCTATTATCAGTTCAAACTTTTTAAAGGATTTTGGTTCATCTATTGCGGACATTGCTACTGACAGAAGCAATATATATCAGGAAAAGCTTGATGGTATAATGAATGAAACGATTAAGACATTTAAGGCGATGGTTAAAGAAACGAGATTTAACGCTGTTATAGGCTTTAGAACGAATGTAGTTGATTATTCAAACAATGCAACCGCTGTAGTTGCCAGTGGAACACTTGTGAAGCTTAAGGAAAAATATCAGTCAGAGTTTGAGAAGAGTGTATTTGCAAGAAATGAAGTTTTTGTTAGTAATTATTATGACAAGCTGGTTCCAAGAGCTGTAAAGGTGGTACTTGCTTCGGAAGGCAATGGTACAAAGATGTCAGCATGGTTTAATAATTATAATCATGACGATGTAAAGGCTATCAAAGCAGATATTGAATTTCTTAATATTTATGGTGATACAACTACACTTACAGGTGTTGATTTTGTATTTGATAAGAGCAATTTAGCGCTTCTTAAAGCTGATTACACAGAGTGTAAGCTTCCTGAAAAATACATTAAGATGATTGAGTCTGCAAAAGTTTACATAAAGAAATATGTTACAACAAGAGGCGTATATGTATGTGGCGAGGACCCGATTGATATCAATATGTCATTTTCAAAGTTAAAGGCATTGAAAATCAAGAAAGGAATCGATGCTGTCGATAACTATAAGTCAGATGGACTTGTATGGACATGTAACTGTGGCCATGTAAATGAAGGTGGAGCTGAGGAATGTGTAATCTGTGGAAGAAAGCAGGATGAAATGAAGAAAACAGTTACCTTTAATTATGAGCCTATGATAGCTGAAATGCAGACAAAAGAGTTTGTTATGGAAATAAAGGATGTTCTTATGAAGTACATTAAGGATATTGATTCAAACCTTAGAATGCAGCTTCTTGAAATCATGGAATCAGGTCTTCAGTACGAGAAGACCAGAGGAAATATGAAGGATACGGTTATTGAGAAGGTAGAAAATATCTTCCTTGGATTGTAAAATGCAGCAATATATGTTACAGATAGTCGGTCATCTGGAGAACAAGGGATATCAAAAACTCAATCCGGATAGCAGTAATGTATACGGTAGAACCGAAGGTGATACCGTATATGTTGTTGTTATAGGCAGTTCTCACGGGCTGCGGGCAGAAACATTACAGCAGTTTAACGACAAAATTGTCTTAGATATAGCTCAAAACACAGGAATGAGAGTGGAATTACTCAATATACTCTTTACGCCGGATGGGTTATTTGATGATATGGTAAGAGATATCGTTGACAAGGTAAAAAATGTTTGGCTGTTTACAGATGACTATGGAAAACTTTATGTTTTTGAAAATCAACCTGAGGATTTTGACGGTTTATATAATTTGATTGATAAAAATATAATAGCAGAGCACGAGAAATATATAACTCGTATCAAACAATTATTTGGTGTGGTAACACCCGTTATTGTGATTGTTAATGTAGTTTTATACATTATATCATGTATGAATATGGATGATATGGGATGGTCATTTATTTTAGAAAACTTGGCTGATAATGCCTATGCCGTGATACATGAACATCAATATTATCGTTTGTTTACATCTATGTTTGTACATTTTAGTATAACGCATATTATGAGTAATATGATTATTCTTGTAGCTTTAGGTGCAAGAATTGAAAACCTTATTGGGAAAATGGGCATGCTTGTGTCCTATATATTAACAGGATTGGTATCCTCTGTTGCTTCATTGATAAATAATATGGAGGATTATACTATCTATTCGGCAGGCGCTTCAGGTGCTATATTTGGACTGATGGGGATAATGATAATGTTTGCTATATTTAACAAAGGCAGGATAAATGACATGTCTTTATGGAATTTGGTGGTACTGTCTGTGCTTACGATACTGAATGGATATGTATCCGGTGTAAATATAGATAATGCTGCACATATAGGCGGTTTGGCTGCAGGTTTGATAATAGGTGTAATGATGGCACTTAGAAATCAAAAGGTTGTAAAGAAAAGCACAATGTGATAAAATAATACGATGATTAATGCATAGGAGTCAATATATAATGGGTACAGGAATTAGTATGTCAAGTGTAAATAAAATAAAAGAGCTTGCAGAAAACGGTGACTATAGTCTTGCGTTAGATATTCTTGAGCATCAGGACCTTACTAAATCACTAAGTCCTCAGTTTATCAGGATATGTGGTGAGGTTTACTATGAGAATCAAAAATATGCGGAAGCTCGCGCTGCGCTTGTTAAAGCTCATTCTATGGCGCCTATGGGTAATAAAATTATCTTATCAATAATAAAACTCTATCTCTCTATGGGGTTATTTGAGCTGGCAGAACATTATTTTGAGATTTATAAGTTTAATCAGAATACGAGAGATGTCGGAACTGTTCGTATTGAATATCTGATAGCAAAGGCATACAGAAAGTCTATCATTGAGTTATATAGCATTTTGATATCTGCAAATGAGATGGAAACAGATGAGGAATGGGATATGGAAATGCTGTTTCTGCATGCAGCAATGAAGAATGGCGATAAGCTTAAGACGGAAAGCAGTATATTCAAGGCTACATATAAAAATTCCACCAGGTTGAATGAAGTGGAAATGCTGCTTCAGGATATGGAAAAAGCAAATGAGTATATATACATCTATCCTGAAAATGCTGTAGAAGATACGGATGATACTATGGAAGAAACTCGTCAGTTGGAGAAAAAAATATTGAACGAGGATAATCTTAGGATGAATCCAAAGGATCCGAAGATTATGATAATGGTGGAGGATGATGAGCCGATACCAAGCTCCATAAAATTTAAAACAATGTTTTCTCGTTCTAAGGAGAATAAAAGGGAAAAGAAGGAAAGAAAGGCCGAGGAAAAAGAAGAAAAAACAGGATGGTTTGGAAAGAACCGATTGTCTAAGAAGGATGAAGAAGCTTTTGAAGAAGCGGTTAACGAGATGGCAGAAGGGGATGCCGGAAGGCAGGAGCTGCTTGATGAGGTTCTGAAACCTGATGATACCATAGAACAGCCGGAAGGTAAGATTTCGGAAGAGATGGTAGAAATTACCGATACCTCTGATGCTGCCGATAAAGCCGTATATAATGATAATGTAGATGAGATTGCGGAAAAAATGTTTGAAGAAGCCATAGATGATTTTTCTGTAGAAGATGAGGCAGAGACCGTTGTTATGGTTGATGTTGATTCTCTTTCTGATGAGAAAGAAATGTTTGAAGAAGCCATAGATGATTTTTCTGAAGATGAAGCAGCGATTGAGGCTGATGATTTTTCTGAAGATGAAGCAGCGATTGAAACTGATGATTTTTCTGAAGATGAAGCAGCGATTGAGGCTGATAATGTTTCTGATAAAGGAAAATCGACAGATTTTATAGATGTTTCCGTTGTTGGAGAAGCAGCTGTGTCTGATGACGCTTTTGAGTCTGTGGAGGAAGCAGAAGGATTTGATTTTGATTCCGCATTTGAAAGTCTTGACGGTTTTGAATTGAATGATATATCAGAAACAGCAGGGGAAGCTGAAATAGAAGAAACACCTGAGATCGTTGAAGAAACCAATAAACCTGAAATATCAGAAATATCAGAAATAATGGAAGAAACCAATGCCAATGAAGCATCAGAAAAAGTTGATGACACCAAGCCGGATGAGACATCGGATACAGAAGAAACGGAGACTGCCGAAGAATCTGAAGCCGTTATTTTCGATGAGGATATACTTTTTGAAAACAAATCTGATAATTTTGACGATATGGAATATGAAACTGACACAGATGATATTCCTATGGTAGAAATATCGGAAATGGAAGTATTTGATGATGTTTTTGATGAAGATGGATCTGATGGGTTTGAAGCTGAGTTCATCGATGAACCTGAGCAGATTATCAAAGTCGAGTTTGAAGAGGAGACTGAAGCCGAGACGGATATGGAATCATATGACGAACCGGAGCCGGTAACGGATAAGGATCTGAAAGCAGAAGAAAAAACGGAAAATAAATTATATAGACGTAATATTGATTTTCCTGTATTTAAGACAAGCTTATTTCCTGATTATAACAGGGATAATCCTCCTGTTTATACGCCGCCTAAGAAGACGGTGGATGATGAAGTAAGCGATGAACAGGAAAAGATTAAAGAGAATTTGAAAAAAGAAGAGGATTTGCTTAGTGAAACAGACAGACTTCTTGCAAGGCTGGGAATTGAACTGGGTACAGATTATCATTCCGATGTGGATTTTGAAACAGAACCCCATGACCGTATGAACGCTCGTAATAGTGTGCAGACATCTTACACTGAAGAGAAAGCAGATATGGAAGACAAGAATTCGTTTAAATTGCGGTTCTAAGTCATTTTATATATAAGTATTAATTCAATAAAGGATAAAGTAGCAATATCATATAATGTATTAGCTTTTTATTTGAATAAATGGAAGGAGGCGAAGTAATTGGCTATAGATCAAACAGAAGCAATGATTGCGGCAATCAAAGCTCAGCTTGAGAAGGAAAGAGCTGCTGAAGCTGCCAAACAGAAGAGACTTGAAGAAGAAGCAATGCTTAAGAATGGTGGTAAAAAACCAAAGGCGGCGGAAGGAAGCAAAAGCCAATACAAAACTTTATCTGCTGAAGAACTTGCGCGTATTGAGGAGAAGAAACGACGTAAGAGAGAAGAAGCTTTGGGTATCGTAAGAGAAGAAAAACCTGAAGAAGCAGAGGAAGCAAAAACTGAGGAGGTAAAAGAAACTCAGGCGGAAAAAGAAAAGTCTGAGGGATTAGGCGGAGCAAAAACCAGTGCTGAAGGTCCGAAGCTCAGTCTTAATCTTGGCGGAATAGCTGATAGTGCAGGTGAAAGCAGCCTTGGCGGAGGTCTTGGCGGCGGACTTGGAAGCAATCTTGGCGGCGGACTTGGCAAGGGACTCGGAGGAGGTCTTGGAAGCGATCTTGGTGCTGATTCAAAGGATAAGAAGGGTCCATCCTTGAATATTGATGTAGACGGCGGCAAAAAAGATGATTCAAAGCTCAAGCCTAGTAAGGTTAAAGGTGGAGAAAAGAATGTTATTGCTGATGCCGGAGAAACCTTCTCAGAGGATGTATCATCGGTTATTGATTCTGATGACACAGAATGGATTGCAGATAGTAAAGTGAAAGTTAAGGAGGTTAAGACTCCTAAGGGCAACGATTCAAATGGCGATTTATTTAGTATCCTTCCTGACAGACAAAATGGTGTTTCAGATGCAGATTCTATGTACGACATAGATGATGATAGTGATGAAGATTTCCTCGGAGCGGGTATCAAGAATCTTTCTGGTGTTGATGAAACAAGTCCTGAAGAAATTGAGAGGAAGAAGGCTAAAGAGAAAGCTAAAAAGAAGGCCGAAGCAGAAGCTAAGAAGAAGGCTGAGGAAGAGGCTAAGAAGAAAGCCAAAGAGGAAGCTGAGAGAAAGGCTGAAGCAGAAGCTAAGAGAAAAGCTGCCGAAGAAGCGAGAAAGAAAGCGATTGCTGATAAAGCAAAGGCTGAAGCAGAAGCTAAGAAAAAGCAGGCTATTGATAATGCTAAGGAAAAAGCAGAGAAAGCTAAGAATGTGGCAGATACTGCCCGTGCTACAATCGCTGAGTCAGAGAAGATTGAAGCAGAGCTTACAAAGCAGCTTGAAGAATATAAAGCGAAGAAAGCAAGTTATGATGCTAAGATATCAGCCGATGCAGAGGCTAAGAAAAAGGCTGATGCAGAGCTTCTTGAGAAGGAAGAGGCCGAACTTGAAGCAACTATTAGCAAATTGAAGCAGGAAATCCAAGATCATAACGATAAGGCACAGACCGAGTCTGATAGAATAATTAAAGAAAGCGAGCCTGAGACATATAAGAATAAAGTTATCAATGATGCACAGGCTGAAGCAGATAAGGCAATCAAGGCTCTTGCTGATACAAAAAAGACGAATATCGAGAAGAAAGAGGCTGAATACAAGAAGGCCCTTGATGAATCTAAGAAGAAAGCGGCTGAAATAGAAGAGAATAAGAAAAAAGCTATTGAAGCAGCAAATAAGAAGCAGTCTGATGAGGAAGCAAAGGCAAATAAGATGTTGGCTGAAGCTGAGGAGTCAAAGAAAAAGGCAGAAACAGCACTGAATGACTCTAAGAAGGCGGAAGCAGAAGCTTCAGAAAATCTGAAAGATACCGCAGAAAAGAGTTCGGAAGCGCAGAAAACATTAGATGAACTTAATGCAAAGCTTGCTGAAACAGAAAAGACAGAAAAGTCGGTTAAAGATAATAAAACCGCTGCTGACAAAGCACTTGAAGAGGCAAAAGTTCAACTGAAAGCTGCTGCAGATAAGGAAGCGGAGGCTCTTAAGCTGCTTGAAGAAGCAAGAAAAGCTAAAGCGGAGATAGAGAAGAAGATTTCTGATTCAGAAACAAATGTTAATAAGTTGGCAGAGGATGTCAAGAAGACAGAGGCTGATAAAAAGAAGGCTAAGGCTGATATAGCCGGAGTACAGAAGGATGTTGACTCTTTCAATGATGCTAAGGCCAAGGCACAGGCATCACTTGATACTGCAAAGAAATCAGTAGCTGAAGCAGAAGATTTACTTTCAAAAGCCGAGAATACGGATAAAGAAGCTGCAAAAATATTAGAAGCTGCAAAGCTTGCGGCGGATACAGAGATAAATCGTGCTGAAACTACAGCGAAAGAAAATGCCGAAAAGCTGGCTTCAGAAGATAAAGAGAGAGAAGAAAAGCATAATAAATTCCTTGCCGATGAGGAAGAAAAATATGCTACAGCGGAAGCTGCTGAGTTAGAGAAGGTTCAGTCTGCTGCTGTTAAGGCAGAAAAAGAAGCTGCCGATATGAAGGCCAAAGCGGAAGAGGAAGCCAAGAAGGTTCTTGAAGATGCAAAGAAGAAGGAAGCTGAGCTTAAGACTAAGATATCAGACCTTAAGACTGAACAGGCAGAAAGAGTCGTAGCAAGAAAACAGGCTGCAAAACAGGCTAAGGAAGATTTAGAGGCACAGAAGCAGAAGGATTTAAGTGCAATATTAAAGGCGGAAGCAGAGGCGCAGAAGCAGCTTGATGAGATTAAGGCAAAGGCAGCCGCAGCAGCAAAGGTACTTGAAAAAGCTGTAAAGAAAGAAGAAGAGGCCGCAAAACAGGCAGAACTTCTTGAATCAGGAAAAGTAGAAGAGGCTGCGAAGGTTGTGGAAGAAGCTGAGGCTGAAAATGGAATCAGGGATGATGGAAGCGATGCATCCGAGAAGCGCAAGGCCCTTCCTAAAGAGGCAAAATATCTGTACAAGTATCTTGGTGTTAATCCTGCAGGTGCTCAGATAGTAAATGTTATGCAGACGATGAAGGTAAATCCTAAACGATCAAAGAATCTTGTAGTTCTTGGTCTGCATGGATTTGGATCTACTGTTGTAGGTGAAGATTTTGCAAAGTGCTATTATGATATGGGTATATGTAAATCTGAGGCTAAAGCAAAGGTTAAGGCAAAGGTTATTAACAGTGGTAAGTTATCCGGTGCTATGCCGAAGCTTAAGGGAGGATGTCTAATTATTGAGAATGCAGGTCTTATTACACCTGAAAGATTTAAGGAAATGATTGATTTGTGTTCACCGGAGAAGAATGATGTTAAGATAATTCTTACAGGTGAAAAGTCTACACTTAGCAAAATGTTGGCTGATAATATTACGCAGGCTAAATCATTTAATAACAGAATTTATTTCGACCAGATTCAGGATACGGATATGGTTAATATTGCTAAGGAGTATGTTGCTGAGAAGGGATATAAGCTTGAAACCGGTGCAGACGGAAATATTAAGAACCTCCTTCTTACAATGGAATCCGGTAATATCGACAGGTTACTTAATTCTATGGACGAAGCGATGGCATCAGCCGACGGCAGAAATTCATCAGAGAAAAAAGTAATGAAGACAGATATTAAGTAAATAGCAAAGGATATATTTTCTTGTTGAAAAAAGTGGTATTAATGCTTATAATGATGAACTATAGGCGTTAAGCCACTTTTTTACTATGTATACAAAGGAGATTCGTGGGATAATTCATGGATATAGGAATAGATTTAGGAACTTCAAATGTGCTTGTATCCGTCAGAGGAAGAGGTGTGGTTATAAACCAGCCTTCGGTAGTAGCATATGAGGTAGCAACGAAGCGAATAATCGCTATTGGAACAAAAGCAAAGAAAATGATAGGGAAGACGCCTGATACCATTGAGGTGGTAAGACCGTTGATAAAGGGTGTTATTTCTGATTATACGATAACAGAAAGGATGCTCAAGGCATTTATCAGGTCTGCTATGGAGAAAAGAACAGGTGTGGGCAGACCAAAGGTATGTGTCTGTGTTCCCAGCGGTGTTACAGAGGTGGAGCGCAGGGCAGTTGAAGATGCCGTATACAGAACGGGAGCGAAATCGGTTTATGTTATGGAGGAACCGCTTGCGGCGGCTGTGGGGGCATCTGTAGATATATTCGAGGCAAAGGGGAATATGGTAGTGGATATCGGCGGAGGAACTACGGATATTGCTGTAGTATCCTTGGGCGGTGCGGCAGAAAGCTACTCGATAAAGTGTGCAGGAGACGATTACAATGCCGCTATGATTCGGTATGTAAGAAGGAAGTATAACCTTCTTATTGGAGAACAAACTGCTGAAAAAGCAAAGATTGCAGTTGGCTCCGTATATCCAAGAGAAGAAAATATAGAATTTGTAATTAAAGGAAGGGATTTAATAAGAGGCCTTCCAAAGGCTATAACCATAACAGCAAATGAGACCATTGAAGCATTTACAGAGCCTACTACACAAATCATGAATGCCATACATAATGTATTGGAAATTGCACCACCAGAGCTTGTGGCGGATATATTGGTTGCAGGTATTGTGCTTACTGGTGGTGGAAGTCTTATCTATGGAATGGACAAGCTTATAAAAGAAAAAACAGGCATAGAAGCGTATGTATCTGAAAAGGCACTTGAGGCTGTTGCGTTAGGTGCAGGAATGTCTGTAAGCCTTGCAGGTAAAAACGCGGAAAATCAGAGGTAATATGATTAGAGATTTTTTACCGGTTACAATTGAAGATATGGAAAAAAGAGGATGGAAACAGGCAGATTTTGTATATGTCATAGGTGATGCCTATATTGACCATCCTTCTTTTGGTCCTGCAATCATAAGCAGGGTATTGGAGGCACACGGATATAAGGTTTGTATCATTTCTCAGCCTGATTGGAAAAAGGATGACAGCATAGCTGTATTTGGAAGACCAAGACTGGGTTTTCTTGTATGTGGCGGAAATATGGATTCCATGGTCAATCATTATACGGTTTCAAAGAAGAGAAGACAAAATGACGCATATTCGCCCGGCGGGAAAATGGGACTTAGACCGGATTATGCTACGGTTGTCTACAGCAATCTTATTCGCAGAACCTATAAGGATGTACCAATTATAATAGGTGGAATTGAAGCCAGTCTAAGAAGACTGGCACATTATGACTATTGGTCAAATAAGCTTAAGCGTTCGATTCTTATGGATGCACAGGCTGATATCATTATTTATGGAATGGGAGAAAAGAGTATTGTAGAAGTAGCCGATTCCTTGAACAGTGGAATTAATGTAAAGGATATTACCTATGTAAGGGGAACTGTATATAAAACAAAATCTCTCGATACAGCTTATGATTATATACTTCTTTCTTCATATGAGAGCCTGTGTGGGAATAGAATAGAGTATGCGAAAAGCTTTTATACCCAGTATATGAATACAGACCCATATTCGGCAAAAACATTGGTTGAGGACTATGGAAACAGAGGCTATGTAGTACAAAACCCCCCTTCCATGCCGCTTACCCAGGTCGAAATGGATGATGTGTATGATTTGCCCTATATGAATGATTATCATCCTTGTTATAAAGATGCAGGAGGAATACCTGCCATCTCAGAAGTGAAGTTTAGTATTACTTCAAATCGGGGGTGCTTTGGCGGTTGCAGCTTCTGTGCCTTGACATTTCATCAGGGGCGTATTCTTCAGACAAGAAGCCATGAATCCATCATAAAAGAAGCAGAGAATATGACAAAGATGCATGATTTTAAAGGCTATATTCATGATGTGGGCGGACCTACGGCAAATTTCAGACATAAATCATGCGAAAAGCAGAATCAATATGGGGTATGTACAAATAAGCAATGTTTATTCCCGAAGCCATGCGGCAATTTGAGGGTTGACCATAGAGACTATATAGAATTATTGAAAGAATTGCGCTCCATACCAGGTGTGAAAAAAGTGTTTGTCAGATCAGGCATAAGATTTGATTATGTAATGGCTGACAGCAGTGATAAATTTTTGGAGGAGCTGTGTAAATATCATATAAGTGGACAACTAAGGGTTGCTCCGGAGCATATATCCGATAAAGTATTATCCATGATGGGAAAGCCGGAGGTGAAGGTTTATAACAGCTTTCTGAAAAGATTTGAACGTATTAATAATAAGTCGGGAAATAAGCAATTTGCCGTACCGTACCTCATGTCCTCCCATCCGGGTTCTACGATAAAAGAGGCAATAGAGCTTGCGGAATATATCAGGGATATCGGTTATATGCCTGAGCAGGTACAGGATTTTTATCCTACACCGTCGACAATATCAACGTGTATGTATTATACAGGGGTAGATCCAAGGACCATGAGGGAAGTTTATGTTCCGAAATCTCCTCATGAGAAGGCTATGCAAAGAGCACTGATTCAGTATAAAAGACCTGAAAATTATGAATTAGTCAAGGAGGCGCTTATTCAGGCGGGAAGAGAAGATTTAATCGGTTTTGGAGACAAATGTCTTATTCCACCGAGGAAAATGAAATCTGTGGCAGTTTATAAGAGTGATAAGAATTCTACCGGAAAGAAAATTGGAAAATTTACTAAAAAAAATTCTTCTGAGGTTTATAAGTCCGGTAAAAAGTCGCAAAAAGTAAAAGCAGGAAAAAGATAAAATTAATCAACATTTTAGAAAGATAAAAGGGAAGTGTGTCGTAATTTATGTTGCGTGACACTTCCTTTTGTGCTAGAATTAGGGCAGATTGTGTGATGCTTTTGATTGATGTTTCACACGAAATATTTTATTAAATGGAGGATATGATCATATGTCAAGAAAAGTTGTTTTAGCAGGCGCATGTCGTACAGCTATCGGAACAATGGGTGGTGCATTAAGCACAACACCGGCACCAGTATTAGGTTCAATTGTTATTAAGGAAGCTTTAAGCAGAGCAGGTGTACCTGCAGAGCAGGTAGATCATGTATATATGGGATGTGTTATTCAGGCAGGCCTTGGTCAGAATGTAGCCCGTCAGGCTTCAATCAAGGCAGGTCTTCCTATTGAAACACCGGCTGTTACCGTTAACGTCGTTTGTGGTTCAGGTCTTAACTGTGTCAACATGGCAGCGCAGATGATTCAGGCAGGCGATGCGGATATTGTTGTTGCAGGTGGTATGGAGAACATGTCTATGGCACCATATGCTTTAAAGCAGGCTCGTTTTGGTTACAGAATGAACAATAACACAATCGTAGATACAATGGTAAATGATGCATTATGGGATGCATTCAATGACTATCATATGGGTATCACAGCAGAGAATGTATGTGAGAAGTATGGTATTACAAGAGAAGAGCTTGATGCATTTGCAGCGAAGTCACAGCAGAAGGCTGAGGCAGCTCAGAAGTCAGGCGCATTCAAGAACGAGATTGTTCCTGTTGAGGTTAAGAAGAAGAAAGAAACGATTATTTTTGATACAGATGAAGGTCCACGTCCCGGCACGACTGCTGAGAGCATTGCAAGACTTCGTCCTGCATTCAAGCCTGACGGTATCGTAACAGCAGCGAACTCTTCAGGTATTAATGACGGTGCAGCAGCTATCGTTGTTATGAGCGAAGAAAAGGCTAAGGAGCTTGGTGTTAAGCCTATGGCTACATTTGTTGCAGGAGCACTTGGTGGTGTAGACCCATCTATCATGGGTGTTGGTCCTGTTGCTTCAACAAAGAAGGTTATGGCAAAGACAGGCATGACCATTGATCAGTTTGATATTATTGAGGCAAATGAGGCATTTGCAGCACAGTCAATCGCTGTTCAGAAGGACCTTGGCTTTACAGATGAGCAGTTAAATCCAAATGGCGGTGCTATTGCTCTTGGACATCCGGTTGGAGCTTCAGGCTGTCGTATCCTTGTTACACTTCTTCATGAGATGGAAGCAAAGGATGCTAAGACAGGTCTTGCTACACTTTGTATCGGTGGCGGAATGGGCTGTTCAACGATTGTTACAAGAGAGTAATGGATAGTTTGTACAGTCAATATACATTTTGATAGCCGATACAGATTGTTGGCTATACAATTCATGGAGGTTCATTAATATGGAGTTCGTAACATATGAGCAGGAAGGATTTGTTGGTGTTGTGACCATCAATCGTCCAAAGGCGTTAAACGCACTTAACAGTACGGTTCTTGAAGAGCTTGAGGCGACATTTAAGGCTGTAGATTTAGATACAACAAGATGTCTTATTCTGACAGGTGCAGGTGAAAAATCATTTGTAGCCGGAGCTGATATAGGAGAGATGTCAACACTCACAAAGGCAGAAGGTGAGGCATTCGGTAAGAAGGGAAATGATGTATTCAGAATGATAGAGACTTTCCCAATCCCTGTAATTGCTGCTATTAACGGTTTTGCACTTGGTGGCGGTTGTGAGATTTCAATGAGCTGTGATATCAGAATCTGTTCTGAGAATGCGGTGTTTGGTCAGCCTGAGGTTGGTCTTGGAATTACACCTGGATTTGGCGGAACACAGAGACTTGCCCGCCTTGTAGGTGAGGGTATGGCAAAGCAGATGATTTACACAGCGAGAAATATCAAGGCTGATGAGGCTTATAGAATCGGTCTTGTAAATGCTGTATATCCACTTGAGGAGCTTCTTCCGGCAGCAAAGAAGATGGCGGCAGGCATTGCTGCCAATGCACCGATTGCTGTTCGCAACTGCAAGAAGGCGATTAATGACGGTATGCAGGTGGATATGGATAAGGCGATTGTTATTGAAGAGAAATTGTTTGGTGACTGCTTTGAAACAGAAGACCAGAAGGCAGGTATGGGCAATTTCCTTGAGAAGGATAAGGAAAAGAAGCTTAAGGTTGTTCCTTTCCGGAACAAATAATAACATCAGCTGTGAGCCGATGGCTATATTGAACATTGATATTAACATTTTTAGGATGGTTTTCCCGCCATCCTAAAAGTGTGGTATAGGGTAGCATGTGAAACGAAACGTATATGAATTTCTCATGTATACTCATAAATAACATTTTTAGGAGGATTAAAAAATGGTAGTAGGCATTATTGGTGCAGGAACAATGGGTTCCGGTATTGCACAGGCATTTGCCATGACAGATGGTTATGAAGTATGTCTTTGTGACATCAAGCAGGAGTTTGCTGATGGCGGAAAGGCAAAAATTGAGAAAAACATTAATTTCCTTGTAGGAAAGGAAAAAATTACTGCTGAGAAGGGTGCAGAGATTCTTGGCAAGATTAAGACAGGTTTAAAGGATATCTGTACAGATTGTGACCTTGTTATCGAGGTTGCTCCAGAAAGCATGGAAATTAAGAAGACAACATTCAAGGAATTAATGGATATTGTTAAGCCTGAGTGTATGTTTGCAACAAATACATCATCACTTTCAATTACTGAGATTGGTGCAGGTCTTGACAGACCAATTATCGGTATGCATTTCTTCAATCCTGCTGACAGAATGAAGCTGGTTGAGGTTATTGCAGGTGAGAATACACCTGATGAGCTTGTTGAGACAATCAAGAAGATATCCGTTGAAATTGGTAAGGAGCCTGTCCAGGTCAATGAAGCTCCTGGTTTCGTTGTAAACAGAATTCTGATTCCTATGATTAACGAAGCAATCGGTATCTATGCTGACGGTGTTGCTTCCGTTGAAGGTATTGATACAGCTATGAAGCTTGGTGCAAATCATCCGATGGGACCTCTTGCACTTGGTGATTTAGTTGGTCTTGACATTGTTCTTGCCATTATGAATGTTCTTTATGATGAGACAGGCGATCCGAAGTATCGTCCAAATCCACTTCTTAAGAAGATGGTTCGTGCAGGCAAGCTTGGTCGTAAGACAGGTAAGGGCTTCTACGATTACAGCAAGTAATCATAGAAGCGTGTAAAAGTTTTTGATGGAGGAAAAATTAGAATGAATTTCGCTTTAGACAAGAAGTATGAAATGGCGCAGAATTTATTTAGAGAGTTTGCGCAGAATGAAGTTAAGCCTCTTGCACAGGAAATTGATGAAAATCACAGATTCCCTAGAGAGACAGTTGAAAAAATGGCTAAATATGGTTTCTTAGGTATTCCTGTTGCAAAGGAAGACGGCGGACAGGGTTGTGATCCTCTTACATACGTTATGTGCGTTGAGGAGCTTTCTAAGGTTTGCGGTACGACAGGTGTTATAGTATCTGCACATACATCACTTTGTGTAGACCCTATTCAGACATACGGTACTCCGGAGCAGAAGGCAAAGTATCTTCCTGACCTTGCTTCAGGCAGGAAGCTTGGTGCATTCGGTCTTACAGAACCTGGTGCAGGTACAGATGCTCAGGGTCAGCAGACAAAGGCTGTGCTTGATGGTGACGAGTGGGTACTGAATGGTTCAAAATGCTTTATCACAAACGGTAAGGAAGCAGACGTATATATTGTAATTGCTGTAACAGGTACTGTTGAGAAGCGTGGCAGAAAGATGAAAGAGATTTCTGCATTTATCGTAGATAAGGGCGCACCTGGATTTACATTTGGTACAAAAGAGAATAAGATGGGTATTTGCGGCTCTTCAACATATGAGCTTATCTTTACTGATTGCCGTATTCCAAAGGATGCTCTTCTTGGTCAGAAGGGTAAGGGCTTTGGAATTGCAATGCATACACTTGATGGTGGACGTATTGGTATCGCTGCTCAGGCACTTGGTATTGCAGAGGGTGCTCTTGAAACAACTATTGCTTATGTAAAGGAAAGAAAGCAGTTTGGTCGTTCAATTGCTCAGTTCCAGAATACACAGTTTGTATTGGCTGATCTTGCAACAAAGGTTGAGGCTGCTAAGTTACTTGTATATAAAGCAGCTATGACAAAGGCTCAGTATCAGGCTGACCATAAGACTTCATATTCCGTTGAAGCTGCTATGGCAAAGCTTTATGCTGCTGAGGTAGCTATGGAAGTTACTACAAAATGTGTTCAGTTACATGGTGGCTACGGTTACATCAAGGAATATGATGTTGAGCGTATGATGCGTGATGCTAAGATTACAGAGATTTACGAAGGAACATCAGAAGTTCAGCGTATGGTAATCTCTGCAAACTTATT